>NZ_PDIY01000001.1:300000-542500 GCF_002563655.1 Bacillus sp. es.034
GACCGTGAAATCGCCGAGGAAGTGATCCAGGAGGTTTTCATGAAGCTATGGAAGAAGCATTCCCCTTATGACCATAGCAAAGGAAAGTTTTCGTCATGGTTATTGACGATGACACGAAACACCTGTCTCGATGCGATCCGCAGACGAAAGAAACATGAATCGGTCGAATATATAGAGAAAGACTCCCTTCAGGTCACCTATGAAACGCCCGCCGAACAACTCGAATGGAAAGAGAAAGGGAACGCGATAAGGGACTGCATACATTCCCTGAAAGAGGACCAGCAAAAAATCGTTCAATTATTCTACTATAAAGGATTGACTCAAGCATCCATCGCCGAATCCACAGACACCCCACTCGGGACGGTTAAAGGAAGGATCCGTTTGGCCCTCAAACATTTACACACGTGTCTAAAAGGGAAAGGAGGTACATTCGAATGACCACACCACAATGCGATCATTTACTGGATTACTACAACGGACATTTATCCCAACTCGAGAAAGCTCAATTTGAGAAACACCTGAAGAGCTGCCCCCAGTGTCAGGAGGAGCTTCATGAATTGGAGCAGTTAATGGACTATATGCCGTTCGCATCTGATGTTGTCGAACCTCCCAAGGACCTGGAAGACCGTGTGATGGCGGGCATCCTCGGAGAAGAGAAACGGACCGCAAATGCCGAGCCTTCATCCAAAAAGAAAAAGAAAACGTGGTTCCTCCCTTCTGTCGCTGCCGCTCTATTCCTTTCCTTGATCGGGAATGCCTATTTATTTTCACAGCTTGAAGATCAGGATGAAGTCGTGGAACAGGCAACGATTGATCAGGTCGTACAATATGTCGATCTGGCTGCAGTTAATGGAAATGCCAAGGGAACCGCAAGCATCATCAAGCAGGGTGCACAAACAAGCATGGTCGTCCAGGCTTCTGAACTTCAGGAACTTTCAAATGAAGAGGTGTATCAGGTCTGGCTCATTAAAGATGATCAACCTGAGCGCGCCGGTACATTCGTCACGAGCAAGGATGGAAAAGGTTCGGTTGTATTCAAATTCAACGAAGAGTTCACTAAGAAGGATTGGGATACGGTGGCGATCACCCTTGAACCCGATGCCAATAGTAAACTCCCTCAGGGAGACATCGTATTAGCATCCGACATTTAAAATAATTTCAACCATCATTTCCCGTCCGGCAGCCCTTTACTGCCGGGCTTTTTTTTGCACATTAAAAAGAATTTAAAAAAAGTTTTTAAAAAAGTGATCCATGTTTCAACTTCTGTCGTTAGCTCTATGAAAATATAAAAACCAAAAGGAGAGATACCATTATGAAAATGAAAAAAAGTTATTTAGCCGTCCCATTAAGCATGACACTACTGATTCCAACTGCAGGTGCGGTATCAGCACACAACGGTGAAGATCACTCTATGACGAAAGTGGATACGCCGGCAGGCGAATTAAGAACCACATTGGATCGTCTACTTACAGAGCATGCATACTTAGCGGTTGAAGCGATGAGACGCGGAGCAGAAGGCGCTGAAGATTTCGACGCAGCAGCCGGTGCTTTAAATGATAATGCAGCCGACTTAAAAGGCGCAATCGCTTCTGTATATGGTGAAGAAGCCGGGAATCAGTTCAACACGATCTGGACGAACCATATCGGATACTTCGTTGATTATGTGAAAGCAACCGGTGCCAATGATCAGGCTGCCAAAGATGAAGCCCTTAAGAATCTATCGGGATATAAAGAAGAATTCTCTAATTTTCTTGAGACCGCAACAGGTGAACGATTAAAATCCGATAGTTTGGCAGAAGGACTTCAAATGCATATCAACCAGCTCATCGGTGCCTTTGACAGTTATGTAGCAGGAGATTATGAGAAAGCTTACGAATACGAACGTGAAGCGATCGGACATATGGGAATGGTAGCAAAAGGACTATCAAGTGCCATTACGGACCAATACCCGGACAAATTCGAAAACACGATGGCCGTGACTCCGGCAACGGATTTACGCTCTACGCTTAACCATCTGTTAACAGAGCATGCTGCCCTTGCGACAATGGCGATGCAGAATGGAATCGACGGTTCTAAAGACTTCGATGCTTCCGTTAATGCCCTGAATGCCAATACGGAAGACCTATCCGCAGCGATTGCTTCTGTATATGGTGAAGAGGCAGGAAACCAATTCAAAGACATGTGGTCAAAACATATCGGATTCTTCGTGGATTATGTAAAAGCGACCGGCGCTAAAGATGAAGCCGCAAAAGAAGAAGCAATCAAGAATCTTGATGGCTACCGTGCTGAATTCTCTAAATTCCTTGAAACAGCCACAGACGGCCGTTTAAAATCTGACGCTCTTGCAGATGGTCTTCAAATGCACGTTGAACAACTGATTGGTGCTTTCGACAGCTACGCGGCTGGTGACTATGATAAAGCATGGGATGGAATCCGTATGGCGTATGAGCATATGCTGAATCCTGCAAAAGGTTTATCAGGAGCATTTGCTGACCAATTCCCAGACAAATTCAAAGCAAACATGCCTTCTGAAATGCCGAACACTGGTATGGGTGGAACGGCTGACAACAATGAATTCCCATTCGAATACCTTCTTGCAGCTCTGCTGATCATCGCGGGTGGTACAACCCTTGGAATGAAAAAATACGCTTCACACAAACAATAATCTTTAACATGAGAGGGACGGACCTATAATAGGTCCGTCCCCCAGTGTGAAGATGAAAGGAGTGGCTTCACATAATGTATACTATGAGGGTTGTACTGCTTGTGCTTGTACTATTGCCCATTTCTGCGTGTTCTGCAGGAATTAGTTCAAATCCCACTGAAGAAAAGGCGAAAACCTCAGAGGTTCAGGAAAAACCGACAACTCAGATGGCCAGTACTACCACTTCGCCTTCTCCATTTGCAGATACGATCATTAAAGATGAAAGAAGCGGAATCGTACCGGCTACGATCGAAATCCCAGCCATCGATGTTTCCACATCAATAGAAGCTGTAGGATTGAAGGAAAATGGTGAAATGGCCGTAACAGAAAGTTTTGAGACGACTGCTTGGTATCAGGGTGGTTACAAGCCCGGCGAACCTGGTAATGCCGTGATCGGCGGTCATGTGGACAGCCGAAATGGTCCCGCCGTTTTTTATAAGCTGAATAAACTTTCAAAGGGCGATGAAATCATCGTCAAAAATAAAGAAGGTGAAGAGCGAACTTTTGTGGTCATGGAAAAGAAGGAATACCCATGGGATGATGCCCCCATGAAATCCATCTTTGGCTACTCCCCTGCAAGCTCTCTCAATCTCATTACCTGTACCGGGGACTTTGACCATTCTGCACGGAATTACAGCAAACGGCTGGTCGTCTATACTGAATTGAAGTCCTGACAGTAACAGCACGGAACCCTTCCGATGCTGTTTTTTTATGGATATTTTTAGAAGAAAAAGAAACCCTACTAGTAAGGAAGGTGATAGCATGAATGAGGAGCAGTTGGAAGATTTGTTTCATTTTTATGGATATGAAGATTTGTACAAACGATTTAAGACTCCCCTTTATGTCACCGGGATCATGGATGATGCCGATACCGGATTAATTGAGGATTTCTTTGAGAACTTTACATTCGATGGTCCCGTATTATTCGACGAGTTCAGATTCTGGTTTCAATATTATGAAGTGTCCAAGCGGCCGCCGTTCACTTTTTAACGCGCAAAAAAAGCTGTCTTCTGCACAGGACAGAAAACAGCTTCTCTTAATAAGGTTTATCTTGGTAAAAATAATTGGTCGAATGCCATGTGTTATCGAACTCTTTATGGAATATATGGGTCGTGGCAGGAGATACGGGCGGAATCAACCAGGTCCAGTCACCGGTTACATCACGATCGGCACTTTTCTCATTTTCCTCAAAAAGGCGGAACTGCTGGGCAGCCGTATGGTGGTCCACGATGCTTACCCCCATTTCTTTAAATGAATGAAGCACAGCGATATTCAATTCGATCAGCGCCTTATCCTTCCACAAGGTGGACGCTCTCGATGTATCGAGGCCCATACAGCTTGCCACTTTCGGAATCAGGTTATAGCGGTTCTCATCGGCAAGATTACGCGCACCGATTTCCGTTTCCATATACCAGCCGTTGAACGGTGCCGCCTTGTATGAGATCCCACCGATTTTCAATTCCATGTCCGAGATGATCGGGACGCCGTACCACTTCAGTCCAAGGTCCCCGAACCAGTCAAATTCAGGGTGACGAAGAGGTACCTGAAGGGCAAGATGCGGCTCAACTTCTCTCATCTCCGGAGGCTGATCCCCGATCTGCACGACCAAGGGGAGAACATCAAAGTCTGTCCCCTCCCCCTCCCATCCAAGTTTCCTGCATTTTTGAGTGAATTCGATGGAATGGGGGTCACCGGAATATCGACCGTCTTCCTCATAGCCCGCATATCGGATCAGCTGATGGTTCCACAACCGGATGTCAGGCTTGTCCCGATGTGACGGCCTGAATACCGTAATCGTCGGACGGATCCTTCCCCCGTTTGAAGCATATTCCAAATGACGCTCCAGCGCCTGGAACACTTCCTCCTCTGAGGCAGCTTCCCGTTCGTCAAATACGTTCAGTGAGTTCCAGAACAAGCGGCCGATGCAGCGATTGCTGTTTCTCCAAGCCATCTTCGCACCATGGACCAGTTCTTCGTGTGTATGGGTATACGTTCCTTCTGCAGCAATTTCATTTTCTATATGTTGAAGGCGGATCGCCATGTCCGCTTCGCTTTTATTCAGTTCCTTAAACATTTGTTCAATAAAGGCTCTTGCCTCATCCCAAATCGGTGTCAATATAATCGCTTCCCTGCTATCTTATTCAGCGCATACTGTACCTTGAAGTATATCATTTTCCTCCTACCTTTTTCCTTGGTACATTTGAACAACCGTTGAATTTTAGAGGGTGACCGCTTTTTCATAGCACCGATACTCCTGATGCCCTTCAGGTTTAGAGGTGAAGTAGACAGAGCCGCGGTATTCATATCCGAGTTTCTCATAGAGGGAGTTCGCCCCAGTATTCCGGGAATAGGCGTCCAGCCGGATACTTTCATACCCTTTTTCCCCAGCCAGTTCCTCACACTTTTTCATGAATATCGTCCCCAATCCCTTTCCTTGCTGAAGGGGGTCTAGAAACAGCGCATGGATCACCCATTCGTTTCCGAGTTTCCATGGGATGTCCGACCATTCAGGTGATTGCCACTCGTTGAGGGTCGCGGACCCTGCGACTTCACCGTCCACCATTAATACATAAAGGTTCCTGTCACTCATTTCTTCCTTAAGATAGCCTCTGCTTGGATATTCGTCATTCCATTGCAGCAACCCTTTCTCATCAAGATCATGTTTACACCTGATATACACGTCCATGATGGTGTCCAGTTGCTCTTTTGCTGCCTGTCTTAATTGGATGTTCATGAGATTCCCCTGCTTTTAACGTTTAGTTTATATAACTCTTTGTAGTGTTTGTCAGGGATACGGCCGTTATACGGACTGACCCTTTTCATGACCGTTTCTCTGCCGCCCTGTTGCCTGCTGAAATCCCTGATAAGTAGGCACTCTCAAACCGCGTGCGTCCGGCTTCATCATTCTCCCGGAGGAAAGCATCACCACATAGGATGATCCGCCCTTTGTGGCCCATTTCCACAAAAGGGGTGCGTACCACAGCTTCTGCTTCGGCATACTTCCACCGTTTCAACTGAGCTCCTGTCACCCTGCTTTCTTTTTCAAGAAAACCCTCGGCAACCTTTTGGATGGGAACTAAAATGCTGTCCTCTTCCATGTCTAGATGTTGCTTCGACCAATCCCCTGTCATATACACACTGACCGTAACAGTGGAAGAAATGCCTTTCTTTTCGTGATCCACCACCCGCTCCACACCGTCAGGAAGCCCTTCATCCACATGACCCGGTGAAGGAATGCTGCTTGATCCTTCAAAGGTAAACATACCTACGAAGCATGGGGCAAAAGAAATTGTGGAGACCTCCGGTGGTGCAATTCCTGCAGCCAACTGTAACGCCTGGGGTGCGGGAGCCGTCACTATGCAATGGTTCGCGGTGATCCTTTCGCCATTCTCAAGTTCCACTTCCAGAGGTCCGTCCCTCCCGTCTCGAATGGAAGATACCCTGGTGTTCAGTTTGACTGGGATGGACCCTGCCAGTTGTTTCGCGAGGGCATTCATGCCGGACGCGGATGTGTATCTTGGATAAGGTGTGCCGAACCAGCGTTTCACCCAACCCGCTTCCAGCCACTTCTCTACATCCTCTTGCAGCTCCGGTGAACGGACAGTGAAGAATTGGGCTCCGTGATCTGCTTTCCCTTCCCCGATCCGCCTTGTGGCAAGCCTGCCACCGACACTTCTGCTCTTCTCGACTATGAGGATATCTTCTACCCCTTTTTTCATCAACGTTCTCGCTGCCATGATACCTGACAGACCTCCTCCAATGATGATCACTTCTTTGGTTTCCATGCTTTCTCATCCTCTCTTTGTTTCATTATACGAATGTATTCTGAAAAATTGGAAGGGAGATGACTCCATCCGTCACCTCCCTTTTCCTATGCCAATAATTCTTCTAAATCCTGATACATTTTGTTCCGTTCCCGTTCCTTCTGTTCTCTTTCCTTGTACAAGGCCTGGATGACATCCAGGTCTCCTTGTGAGAGAAGCTTCTCTTCAATGACAAAAATCTCTTCTTCCACCTTTTCAAGCCCGGCTTCGATTTCTTCCATCGTTCGTGAAGGCTTCTTCGGGACTGCTTTTGGCCTTGCTTCCTTCACCACCTGTACGACAGGCTCTTCTTCCGGTGCGAGTTCAGGCAGCTTTTCCTTCGCCCAGCTGTAAGACCCGTCAAAGAAATAAAGCTCACCACGGTGAATCCAATAGGTTTTCTTAAACAGCTTATTCAAAAAATACCGGTCATGGGAGACGGCGAGGATCGTGCCTTTGAAATCCTCCAGAGCATCCTCCAATACTTCTCTTGAATCAATGTCCAGATGATTCGTCGGCTCATCGAGGACAAGGAAGTTGATATCCTGATGCATAAGCTGGGCAAGCCGGAGCCTCATCTTCTCCCCGCCGCTCAGCTGACCGACCTTCCGGAACACATTCGGTCCATAAAACAGGAACTTCGCGAGAATATGGCGGGCATCCCCTTCCGTTACCGCCACTTCTTCCCTGAACGCATCAATCAGCCTGACAGACGGATCAGCGACAGTAAAGTGTTGCGACAGGTAGCCGAGTTTCACATTGCTTCCGAGTTTCACCACGCCATGATCCGCTGACTCCTCCCCGAGGAGCATCTTGATGATCGTCGATTTCCCGGTACCATTTTGACCGACGATCGCTGTGCGGTCCTTGAAATGGACATGGAGGCAGGCTTTTTCGAATAAGATCTTTTCCCCATAGGCTTTCGTCACTTCTTCCATGGAAAAGACGATTTTCCCGCTCCGATCGGTTTCATCGAATTCCAGCCCCATCTTCTTCCGGTCCAGGACCGGTCGCTTGATCTTTTCCATCCGCTCCAGTGCACGCTCCATATTCCGTGCCCGCTTGTGCAGGGCTTCATTCGGAGGGTTCGCCTGGTTTGCCCATTCCCTCAGCCTTTTGATGGCCTCCTTCATCTTCTTGATTTTCCTCTGCTGCTCCTGATACGCCTGGAACTCGATCATCAGGCGCTCTTCCTTTTCCTTCACAAACCCTGAGTAGTTCGTATGGTAAATGGTCAGCTCCCCGTCCTCCAGGTCATATACCTTTGTAATGACATGATCGAGGAAATAGCGGTCATGGGAGATGCAGACTACGGTTCCGTCATATTCTTTCAAAAAGTCCTCAAGCCACTCAACCGCCCCGATATCCAGATGATTCGTCGGTTCGTCAAGAAGCAGCAGGTCCGGCTTCTCGAGTAGGATCAAGCCAAGACAAAGCTTTGTCTGCTCCCCGCCGCTGCACGCATTGAAATCCTTCTCGACCAGTTCCCCGAGGTCGAGGCCGTTCACGATCTTCGCAATATCGGACTCGATCTCATATCCTCCAGAAAGGGTGAATTGATCCTGAAGATTTCCGTATTCTTCCAGTAATAGGTTGAGGGTATCCGGGTTCCGTTCATTCCCCATTTTGGTTTCCAGCTCTTTTAACCGGTGACCGATCTGGATCAGTTCCGAAAACGCAGAACGTAAAACATCGATTCCTTTTGTACCTGCCTTATATTGTGGAATCTGAGCCAGGTACCCAACCTTTGCCCCTTTTTTCAGATGGATGAGTCCCTTATCCGGAGATTCGACCCCTGACAATAATTTAAAGATGGTCGTCTTTCCTGTCCCATTCCGTCCTACAAGGCCAATCCGGGCTTTCTCGGGTATTTCGAAGCTTAAATCCTCAAATATCAAATGACCACCAAACATTTTACTTAGTTCCTGTGCGCTGCAAATAATCATATTCCTCTTCCTTTCATGTATCTATTCAGAGGTAAGAGGTTCATAAAAAAAGCCATGGGGGAGCAGAAGGCTCGCCCATGGCTCTACAGAAATGCGGGACTTTACTGCACCGCACTTCCCCTTTAATAAAAGAAGGGACAAAAAAAGAGAGCGAAAACGCCCCCCTTTTTCCGATTCTTTATAGAAAAGTGATTGGAATTGAGACCTCTTACCGTTCAGTATTCATATTCACTTGCTGAAAAAGGGCATACGTGTCCCCTTGAACGCAAATGCATGAAAAATTGCACGGCAAATGTAAATATAGTCTAAATACTTCCCACGCAATCCTACAGAACGATTCATCTCAATTCCACCTCCTTTTTCATTACACGAATGTTGATACCACTATTATATAATTATTCTGAAAGCTTTTGCAATGTGTTTATTCTTTTTTATAGAGAATCCTTGATAGCACGAGGCCGATCACGCCGATTGGAATCAGGATCATGGCACGGATCGTGAAATCGAGAAACACGAGATCCGCAAGGAAAAACTTCAACAGAGCCAGTGCAAGGAAAATGATTCCCACCCACCGGTAGAACATGTCCTTCCTGCTTTCCCCATAAATGAGATACCCGATGGACAGGGCAGCAATCGCGACGGTGTAGGCAGTCGTCCGCGGGGTGTAATCCCAGCCGATCACGATGAACTCCGTCAACCTCAGGATGAAAAACATCACGAGCCCGGTCAACACGACTTTCATCGTCGTCTTTGAGACGTTCAGGAAAGAGGATGCCTGCTGATTGAAATGGGAAAACAAATAGACATAGAGAAATGCCAGGATAAAAATCGGCAGTTCAATCGCAAAGAAGTCGGTTTGTGATCCCGTCACCATTCCAAGGAATGAGAGCAGCATCAACAAGAAAGAACCTGCAAACCCAACATAGCTCTCTCTTCTCCCCGCAAGCCACAGAAGGGCATTCGCTTGTATGGCAATCAGCACGAAGCGCCAATCATATTCAAACAGCTCAAACAGGAAAAGAAGCATATGCAGGAAGCCGAGGACGAGCAAAGTATCCTTCGTTCTCTTCATTTCCTTCGGTTCAATAAAGGCTGCCCCGATATAAACGGCTGCAAAGATGACATAGTAGACAAGAGGCACCGCCGTATAAACATCATTCAGCAGTCCCAGAAGGATGAAACTGCCTGTCACCAGGGCCGGTATCATCTCAGCGTTCACCCGTTCATCCCGGTTAAGGACGATCAGCAGCAGGATATACGCGTGCTGAATCGCAAATGGGATGAGGACCGTCAGTGTGATTTCCCCAACTCCAAAGGCCGCAAAGAAAAACAGTGAAAAATACAGCAAATAATAATGAATATTCCAGGCAATCCGATACCTTTTCAACGTGCTGAACGTCATCAATACAAAGAACAGCACAAGCTCATAGCCGTAAAACAGCCATTCATTCCGCTCATCCCCGGCGAAAATGAACGGAAACAGGTATGCTCCTGCTCCTATCAAACAAAGAATCAGTTGAGAACCATGCTTATGAGATGCCCATAGTCCCACAGAAATGATAAGGATCAATAAGAGATTCGTGGTGAGTCCTCCGACATAGCCGTATAGGATATTAGCCGAAAATAACGTAATGATGGCGAGGACAATGCTTCCCGAAAGAAGCGTGATCGATAATTTACGCTGATCCCGGCTGAACCTTTCACCAAGCGCATACATCACGATACTGATCACACCACCCGTCAACACCCGGAACCCCGGTGAGACCCAGCCGTTTTGGGAAGCAGCCATGAATCCCCAAATGCTTCCTATTAATAAAACGAACAAGAATACTTTCGGGAGCCAGCGTTCGACGGAGAAATCAAATGGTTCCTTTTCCATGATGGGTTGTGCTGATTCAGCAGGAATCGGTTTTTCAGGTTCTGTGTGGACCTCTGCTTTTTGGATGACGCTTGATTCGTTTTCACTTTTTGCCTGAATCAACTGCCGTTTCACGAGATAAAGCTCTTTTTCCAGAAAGTTGATTTTTTGTTCCAACCTCTTCAGTTCTTCCTTTTCCATATTTCCACCCCCCTCCTTCTATTTATACAGGAATAATGGAATATTTTCCTATATTTTTTTGCGAGCCACGATAAAAAAACTCCACCCTATAAGTGAAGCAGGTGGAGTTTCGTTTCTATGCTAATCGTTTAAAGTTTTGTCCAAGGATTTCGTTCATTGTGTGAACCGTGATGAACGCACGATTATCGACCTGGGTGATGAAGCCTTTCAGCTTGGAGAAGTCCTTGCGTCCAAGGATGGTCGTGATGACTTCCTTTTCATCGGACGTGAACGCTCCCGTTGCCGTATGGATCGTCGCCCCTTTTCCAAGTTCGTGGACGATGTACGACTTGATCTCATCACTGTAGCGGCTGATGATCACAATCTCTTTATTTGAATTGAACTGCTGCAGTGCATAATCGATGACCAATCCGTTCAGGATGACACCGAAGAATGCATACATTCCGACTTGCGGTCCGAATAGTACGGCTGAGGACGTGGCGATGGATAAATCCGCCAATAATACGCCTCGGCCAACATCTATATTGAAGTATTTATTAAAGATCAGGGCCACGATATCCGTTCCACCCGTTGATGCCTGCTGGTTGAACACAATCGCCATACCGATTGCGGCAATGCACTGACCAATGATCAGTTGAATCAAGATATCATCACTTAATGGTGCACTCATCGGAGCAACTGTCTCAAGTAGCCAGACATAGAATGAAAGGGCGAAACTCGCGTAAATCGTTTTCGCACCGAAATTAAAACCAAGAAATATCACACCGACGATAAATAGAATGATATTGATGATAATCATGAACAGCCCAAGGGAGATCCCTGGGAACAGATCGTTCATGATGATCGACAATCCACTGACTCCCCCTGTCGCTAAATTATTAGGCGATAAGAAAAAATGGACATTCACCGAAACAAGAAATGCCCCGAGATTCATCATTAGGAAGGAAAATATTCTTTGTCGCATCACCGCAACCTCCTTTTTCTTTAAAATTTATTTTGGTTTTCCGTAAATAGTTGAACAACGGGATTATAAAGCCCATGAAGCCCCCTTGTAAAGGGAATCCGGCTAAAAAAATAAGGTTTAATAATTGTGAAAATTGAAAGGGTTTGCAGATGTGATGAGGACAAGGATCAGGTTTACAGACTTTTTTTCTGGGTAAGGGGCAGATTTCAGCTTATTAAAAATAAGCTCCCTTCAAAGACACTGTAACAAACGCAAAAAAACGATCCCTTTTCAGGAATCGTTCTTACACTTTATCGATTATCAATTTTCTCCGGATACAAATCATGGTTCATCAGGCGGTGGTCTGCCATCGTCTCATATTTCGTACCTGGCTTCCCATAGTTGCAGTATGGATCGATGCTGATCCCTCCACGCGGGGTGAATTTCCCCCATACTTCGATATAACGTGGATCCATCAATTCGATAAGATCGTTCATAATGATGTTCATACAGTCTTCATGGAAATCACCGTGATTACGGAAGCTGAACAGATAGAGCTTGAGAGATTTACTTTCCACCATCTTTTCACCAGGGATGTAGCTGATATAGATGGTAGCAAAATCCGGCTGGCCTGTTTTCGGACAGAGACTTGTGAATTCAGGACAGTTGAATTTCACAAAATAATCCCGGTTCGGATGCTTATTGTCGAATGCTTCCAAGATGTGTGGAGCATACTCGAATAAGTAATTTGTCCCTTGATTCCCTAATAATGATAAATCTGTTAAATCTTCGTCTTTTCTTCCTGACATGTAAAAATCCTCCCCTTCAGAGTGCCTCGAATGAAGGAGGACATAGCATTAGCCTAAGAATCGACATAACAGGCAGGTAAATTGAAAAAATTGTTATATCCTGTTATGCTAAAAGGATAACATGTTTAAGATAATCTCATGCTAGATTCATAGAACCATAGTTTTTTATAGAGGGTTAATGCTATGAACCTCTCTCAGGTACTTGAGCGATAATTAGTGTTACAGAGGTTATATTAAATAAGAATTTTGGGAAAGTCAATCCTATTATAGATTGAAATTTGCAGCAGGAATTTCGATTCTATCTATTTAATATAGTAATTGGTATTTTTGCTGGGAGTGATTAGAAATGAATCAGCTGGTCAAGGCTTTCACCAAGTCTATTCTCGCAGGAGACGTGCATTCATTACTGGAACTGCACTCGTCTTCCATTCATTCAAAGATGGATAATTTCACTTTTTACGAGAAAATCATTAAACCATCCATGTATAGAATTGGTGACCTTTGGGAGAAAAATCAAATAACCGTTGCAGATGAACATTTAGCCACTGCAACCCTTAAATATTTACTTGCTACTGTTTTTACCCATCAAGAAGCTTTAGAAAACCAACCTAAAGCTCTTTTATTTTGCATTGAGGGTGAGCATCACAGTTTGGGACTGGAGCTTGCGAACGAAGTATTCAAGGAAAAGCAATGGAATACCCGTTACTTGGGCGCCGACGTCCCTGTCAAAGATGCGTTAACCTTCATTAGCGCCTGGAAACCCCATGCCATTGGAATATCTATTGGCATGACGACGGAACTGACCCGATTAAAAGAGTGCATTGAAGAAATCAGGGTGCATCATCAGCAGATGGACATCCTCGTCGGTGGCAGACTCGTCTCCCACTACTCTCTTGATTTCTTGGAAAAATCAAAGGTGACAAGCTTTCATGACTTGTTGGAACTCAATGAGTATCTCAACGAAATGTCCAACGGGCTTGTTTACTTGAAGGGCTAACTCCTTAATCACATGCAGCCGATAATAAGAGGTTCTGGTATTCGTACCATTCGTCTTGATTTACGAGACGCAAGAGTGACGTCCGGAACCTTTCTCTAAGGAGTGATCATGTGGAAAATTTACACTTATGCCCTATTCCATATCTATTGCTGGATAGGCAGTTTAACTTAATAGATGCTTCAAATACCGGCTATAATTTCTTGATGCCCGGCGAAAACTTCATGAGCATCGTGGAAGAAGAAAGTTCACCAAAGTTTGCCCGGATCATCCACAAACATCCAAAAGGCGAAATGGAGCTGAATGTAAAGAAAAACGATACGTTTGAACTATTCGATATCTCCTTCCAGTTCTCAGAAGTTCAGCAGTATTACCATGTCGTCCTGATTGCCAAGGATCTTCAATACAAAAAAGTATCAGAGCAGATGAACGGCTTGTTTGATATGATGGGTAAATCCGCTTATTCAAGGAAAGAACCGAATCTCACCGAAGCACTGGCGAAAGTTTCTTCTCTATTTTTAAAGCTTTCCAATACATCTGATTGGAATCGGCAAGAAATTATGGATAAAATAAAAGAGATTGAACATCACATTCAAGAGAATGTGAAATAACCATTTGTAATAGGAGAGACGATATGACTTTATTAACGAACATACTTGATTACAACCAGCAATTTGTAGAAGAACAATCGTATGAAGAATACCGGACCACCAAGTTTCCGGACAAACGCTTAGTGATTCTTACCTGTATGGACACTCGTTTAGTAGAGCTGCTCCCTAAATCCATGAACATCAAAAACGGAGATGTAAAAGTCGTCAAAAATGCAGGCGCCATCGTAAGCCACCCATTCGGAAGCATCATGCGCAGCCTGCTTGTGGCAGTCTACGAACTGCAGGCGGATGAAGTTATTGTCATCGGTCACCACGACTGCGGCATGAGCGCCATCAACAGCGACAGTATCCTTGATAAAATGAAGGAACGCGGCATTTCGGAAGAAACACTCGATACCGTCAACTACTCCGGAATCGACCTGCACGACTGGCTGAAAGGCTTCAGCTCCGTACAGGAAAGCGTCGCCCACAGCGTCGACATGATCAAGAACCATCCATTGATGGACAAAAACATCCCCGTTCACGGACTTGTCATCAGCCCTGAAACAGGGAAACTGGATCTTGTAGTAGAAGGGTACTAAGAAAGGCGGAGGCGGCTTGGTCTGGCCTGACAAGCATAACTTTCTAAAAAACCATGGAAGCTAATTCGCTTTCATGGTTTTTTTATATCCCTTGTGGAGGGACGGACCTGGAAAATCGGCAGCTAGCAGGCAATAAACACTGTCACGTCAACATTTTCGAATTCAAATCAGAGGTCCGTCCCTCTTCTGAATCCCTTCAATTCTTTGAGGATCGGCATGTTTTCCATTTCGTCTCCGGTTACGTGTTCCCATTGGATGCCTTGTGGTTTTGGATAGGGGGTGTTGGTTTCCTTGATTCCTTCTTCGGTGATGATCCAGTCGACTGCAAGATCATAGGAATCTCTTGGAATGTCGTCCCCTACCAATTGTTCACTGTTTATCGTCGTAATGACCGGCACCGGTTTGTTTCCGATTTCCCTCAGGATGGCATATTCCCGGTCAGCGTATCCCTCTCCTTTTCCGAGTCTTCTTCCATCGGGATGAATGGCAACGGAACCCACCACGATGAGGTCAATACCTGGAATATCTGTCAAAGGCACCACTTTCCCGTATGTATTCATATGCTTGATGCTCGCTGCTTTTCTTTCCTCTCCCCGTGGAACAGAATCAGGCTTGATCATGACAAACCCATCCTTCAACCTCGGTGTGGGAATAAGCAGCGTTTTACCGTCCTTGAGGATCGCTGCCCGGAGTGGAAGCTGCGGGGCATCGGGATTCACTTTCACCACACTGGCAGTCTTATAGATATCCATGCTCTGAACGAATGATGCCGCTTTTTCAGCCCCTTTGAAATTCGGGATCCTTCCCGTTAATGGAAATGGAAACCCGCCCAACTTCTTTTCTGTCAGCGCATTCCATACTTTATGCCTGATTTCATCTTTCTCACTCATACTTTTTTCTCCCCCTTTTTCAAAAAAAATCTGGAAACAGGTACTATTTTACTATAAAATGAAATCTGTTCAAAATTACCTAATATGGAGGTGAATAACATGTCAATTTACGGTTTATTGGTTCTTGTCCATATTATTGCAGCGGTCGCCGGCCTTGGCGCAAGCTTCTCAATGCCTGTCGTGATGAGAACACCAGAAACGTCACATCAGGCAAAATTCTCTTTAGATCTCAGCAAAAAGATCGAGACCTTTGCAAAAGTGGGCAGTATTGTCCTACTTATCACCGGTCTGATTATGGGTATCATCAACCCGTATCTATTTAAAACCGGCTGGTACATTGCTTCCATCGTGATTTACGTCGGTGTCCAGTTCATCGTTGCCGGTATCATGCCGAAAAAAGTAAAGCAGATGGCCGAAATCATCCACAGCCATGAAGGTGAAGATGTCCCTGAATCTTACGGAAAAATCAACTCAGAATTAAAACCTTACAACATCATTATACATAGTGCCGCTATTATTCTTATTATCTTAATGTCTATCAAACCGTTTTAATTTGAGTTTCCAGCCTGCATTTTTTGCAGGCTGGTTTTTCCATTCCGTATAGGCTGTTCTTTTCCCCTTGCCACTACTCCTTTCCATTTCATATTGAACCTCACCGTCATGTTCTTCCCCATTCTTCATAAAATAGTGAATGGAAGGAGGAATTGGATGAAGGTATTTCGTGCTCGCCTTTCAGACTTGGAAGGCCTTGTGGAACTTTTTAATGATTATCGCATGTTTTATCATCAGAAGTCGGATCTCCTTGGAGCGAGGCAGTATCTTGAAAAACGCCTATCACATGATGAATCTGTGGTCTTTGTCGCCATTCACGATGAAGAATATGCAGGATTCACCCAGCTGTACCCTTCTTTCTCCTCCGTTTATATGGAACGGATCTGGAAGCTGAATGACCTTTATGTTTCCCAAAAAGCTCGCAGACTGGGTGCCGGACAGATGCTATTAGACGCTGCGAAGGAACATGCGGTTCAAACCAATGCAAAATCAGTTATTTTGGAAACTGACCTGGACAATGTTCAGGCTCAGGCATTGTATGAGAAGAATGGTTATGTAAAAGAGGAAACGGTGTATTTCTATACCCTGAACCTAAAATAATTGAGTTTCTTCCAAAAAGAAAAGAAGGTCCAGTGAGCGCGACGGACCTTCTTACATATTATATCCAAGACCCCCTGCACCGGCCCCTCCCACATCGATTCCCCTGGCACTTCACCCTCGTCTGCAGCTGCATGTATTGATAGAAAAGAAAAGCATGCCGCCCTTTTCGTGTATGGGGATTGATTTCACCCTCCAGTTTCTTCATGAACATCCGATCACACTCACATGTCGGGCCATACCGGTCGTAGCAAAGGTCATGGGCTTTGCAGGCGGCGTCCACAGAATTGACGGGTGCCCCCGGTCCACTGCATCCAGGACCGCACCACTTGTATTCAGGGAAAATACATAGTTTCGGGCTGCCATTATTTCTCATCGTATTCTTCCTCTCCATTCATGATCTGCACATTGGTACGTTTTATTTCTCACCAAAAGGGAAATACACCTTATGAAAGATATTTACAATACTATACTGTATGAAATTTGAAGAGGTCGGGTTTGTCCTAACGCCTATTTGACAAAAACAACTTAGGAGGAATGAATAATGGCTTTTCAATTAAAAGATAAGGTACCAAATTTCACGCTCCCCGCAGTTTCTGGTGAAACTTTCTCGTTTGAGGATCATCAGAAGGAACACCAAAGCTGGCATCTCATCGTGTTCTTCCGCGGATCATGGTGTCCGGTATGTCAGGAAGAATTAAGGGAGCTTCAAGCGAACAAAGAATACTTCGAAAAAGAAAATGTTCATTTACTGGCAATTTCAAGTGATAAGATGGCAGATTTACAGGAATTCGCGAACAAAGAAGATCTCACTTTCCCTATATTAGCCGATGAAAAATTGGAGGCGATCAAAGCCTATGATGTCTTTTATCATGGAGAAGATGCTCCCTATGAAGATCACGGACAGCATGGAGAACCGGCCTATTTCCTTGTGAACGAAAAAGGACAAGCTATGTATCAACAGCGACAAACGAGTCCATTCGGTCGTCCCCATGCCAATGAGCTGCGTAAAATCGTGAAATATATTCAAAAGAACGTGAAGTAAGCAGCAAAGCCGGGTTGACGGAGGAGTCAACCCGGCTTTTTTTATGTCAGGGCAAGCTCCAGGCTTTTCTGAGCTTCCACGACTGTATGGGGCTGCCTCTCATGGTAGCCGTAAAGAAGTAACACCACATTCGTATAAACCGCTTTGAATCGGGCGTAGTCCAGTTCTACCTTCCCAACCTCTCCATACTCTTTTAAAAATTGGATCCTTCCTTTAGGAGTGAGAAAGCTGTAGATTAGGTTTAAATCAATGGCACGGTGACCAAGATGGACATCTCCCCAATCGATGATCCCTGATAATATCCCCTCTTTGTTCACCACGATATTTTTAAAGTGAAGATCCCCATGTACGAGAGTTGTCTCTTGTAGCAAAGACTTCTTTGGTAAGTGTTGAAGATACTCCTCCAATTCTCCCGCTTGTTGTAAAAGGTTCAGCTTCTTGATTTCATTCAAGTTTTCCCTTAAGACGGACTTACGCTTTTCAACATCCAACCGTTTCATCTCGTCATAAGGAACCCCCCGCTTTCCTGCTTCCGCTACACTCGTTCCGTGAAGCTTTTTAAGAAACCGTGCCAAGGAAATGGCAGACTCTCCCTCTCTCACGACAGAGGCTGCCCGAGACGGGATGGTCCCATCCACAAAACGATAACCGAGAAATGGCCACTTGTACTGAGACGAAGGCTTTCCGTAATAAACCGGAACCGGAATCTGAATACCCGCTCCGCTTTCTACAAGGAGTGGTAATAGCTTTCCTTCCGTTTCCAAAAGCCTTACAGCGATATCCCTTCTTGGGAACCGGAAAACCCAATCGATGTTTACGTTCATGACCGTATTGTCAAAACCATAATCCATGATCTTGATGTCAGCAGGGATCAAATCCGGAAACTGGGACTCGATCAGCTTTTTTGCCTGACAAGTGGTGACGGCTATTTCTGCATCCCATAGATGCCCCACATTTATCACACCTTTCTCAAGTGTTATTCTTTGTAGAATCTAAACTTATTGTGATAAGTTTCAATTAATCGGAAAAAATGATTATAGTCAAATTTCAAGGAGGAATTGTTATGCTGCCTGAAATACAGAAACAAATTCAATTAGTGTCCCGCCCTGAAGGAATGCCAGTCAAAGAAGACTTCCTGTACAAGGAAATCGACGTGCCAACTCCATCTAAAGGGGAAGTATTGGTGAAGACGTTGTACCTTTCCGTAGATCCTTATATGCGTGGCAGAATGTCTGATGCCAAGTCCTACGTTGCTCCTTTCCAATTAAACGAAGCGCTGGCCGGCGGTGCCGTTGGAGAAATCGTGGAGTCAGAGTCTGACCATTTCCAAAAAGGGGATTTCGTCGTCGGTATGCTTCCATGGCAGGAGTATTCCCTTGCCAATGAGAATGAGGTCCGCTCCATCGATCCGGATGTCGCCCCGATTTCTACACATTTAAGCATCCTAGGGATGACTGGGTTGACGGCATATTTCGGACTTATGGATATCGGCCAGCCGAAAGAAGGCGAAACCGTTGTCGTATCCGGAGCTGCAGGTGCAGTGGGATCAGTGGTTGGACAAATCGCCAAGATCAAAGGTGCCCGTGTTGTGGGGATTGCAGGATCAGATGAAAAAGTCAGCTACCTGACCGATACCCTCGGATTTGACGAAGGAATCAACTATAAAACGACGGACAATATTTATAAAACGTTAAAAGAAGCATGTCCAAACGGCATCGACGTGTACTTTGAAAATGTCGGTGGTGAGATCGGTGACGCTGCCCTTAGTTTACTAAATAAACATGCACGTGTACCAGTATGCGGCGCGATTTCTTCTTATAATAAGACAGATCGAGACCTTGGACCGCGTGTTCAAACGAAATTGATCAAATCAAGCGCACTCATGAAGGGCTTTGTCGTCAACGACTACAGCGACCGCTTCAAAGAAGGCGCAACAGAGCTTGGCCAGTGGCTTTCACAAGGAAAGCTGCAATACGAAGAAACAATCACAGAAGGCCTCGACAACGTAACCGACGCCTTCCTCGGACTCTTCCAAGGAAAAAACATCGGCAAACAACTCGTCAAAATCGCAGACCCAAGTAAATAACCATTTTGAGGGACGGACCTCCATTTTCACACCCTAAACCCTGATACAACAACATTCAGGTACGTGTGATGGGTGTCCGTCCCTCTTTCTATAGTTACAACCTACCATTTTATCCCATATTTATTTACTCACCCATTCTCCTCAAGTATGATAGGAAAGTATGAAACTGATAGCAGGAGGAATGATTCATGAAGATTTGGAGACTTGGAGTGATTTCTTTATTGTTAGTACTTCTTACAGCCTGTGGAAGTCAAGGAGAAGAAACCTCCAATACGCCCAAAGAAAAGAGCGAACCAAAAACATCAAAACAACATGAGACAACAGAAAATGAAGACAGCATCTCTAATGAATGGCCACAATCCTATCAACTCACAGAAGATTCTTTTTCATTTCCTTCTTCTTTACAGGAAGCTGAAGAATCCCTTCCAGGAAAGTGGTGGGATAAAGAAAAGGATCTCTCACAATCGCAAAAAGAACAACTTTATAAAGAGATGGTCCTTATTGATAAAAAGGCATCTAATGACCAGTCAAAAGCAGCCAACATCAATAACCTACTATTTAAATCCATTCACCCGAGACTTCCAGGGCTCTCCACTTTCCAACCAAGAGGAGCAATTACCCTTGAAGACTTAAATACAGGCAGCGGATTGAAATTAAATGGACAGGAAATTAAGGAGAATCTTAATGTCTCCATTATTCTTGATGCATCCGGGTCCATGAAAGCCGTACAAGATGGTCAAAGCCAAATGGATATCGCCAAAGACGCCATAAATGATTTTGTTGCAAACCTTCCCGAAAACACCAATGTATCTCTTACTATTTATGGATTTGAAGGATCAAGCAGTAATGAAGATAAAGAAAGGTCATGTCAGAGTATCAAAGAAGTCTATCCACTTCAGGAATATAACAAAGATGAATTTTCATCTGCTCTATCTCAAGCCAAACCAAAGGGGTGGACTCCCATCGCAGACTCTCTTGAGAAAGCTGGAAAATCTTTGGAGAAATTCGATAGCAAAACAAATACTAATGTTATCTACATCGTTTCGGATGGTGAAGAAACGTGTGACGGTGACCCTTCCTCCGTCGCAAAAGAATTAGCTGGTACAAATATAAAGCCCATCATTAATGTGATCGGTTTCTCAGTGAAAGCTGATCAAAGAAAACAACTGGAGAAAATCGCCGCTGACTCAAACGGCCGCTACATACAAGCCAATAACCGACAAGATCTCGTCAACGAATTTAATAGATCTAATAAAGCACTCCTTCAGTGGATTAGTTGGAGGAATCAACAAACCATTGATGCTATTAAGCAAAAAAACCAAGACAATCTTGAGTTGATTGATCTAAAGAATACGACCAATTTAAGATTGATCGATTATAAAAACACGGTTAATCAACTATTAATCAAAGCAAGAAATGAGCATGATTTGAGTGACGAAGCCTTTCAGATCACACTAAAAAAAATGGAAGACTATTTTGTTGATATGGTAGATGAACTAGAAAAAGACTTCAAAACAAAACTCAACCAAATAGAATCCACTTACAGCGAAACCAAGCAAGAAATAGACAAAACCTACGATGAGAACAAAGAAGAATAACTCATAGGGACGGACCTCCATATTCACACCCTAAACCCTGATACAACAACATTCAGGTACGTGTGATGGGTGTCCGTCCCTCTTCTTTTGCACATCCCTATGTTTACTCCTCCCCATCGGACGGGAAAAGAAAGAGATATGTGAGAAAACAGTTCTTGAAGGAGGAAGTATAGTGGAGAAGTACCAGATGTATGTGAATGGTGAGTTTGTTGATAGTATGTCGAAAGAGACGTGGGATGTGATTAATCCCGCGAATGAGGAGACGATTTCATCTATTCCGCTTGGTACGGAAGACGATGTGAACCACGCAGTGGATGCTGCCCATACGGCTTTCCTTTCGTGGAGCAAGGTTCCTTCCAAGGAACGGGCTTCATATTTATATAAAATCGCTGATAAGCTGGAGGAACGCCGGGATCAATTCGTTCAGATGCTGACAGATGAAAACGGAAAGACCCTTGCAGCTTCCGAAGGAGAAGTCGACCTGGCCATCGAGTATTTCCGCTACATGGCGGGCTGGGCGCTGCGGTACGAAGGAGAGATCCTTGAGAGTGAGCGTTCGAACGAGAACATACTGGTGTATAAGAAACCAATCGGAGTTGTATCAGGGATCGTACCTTGGAACTTCCCGATGTTCATCCTGGCCAGAAAAGTCGCACCTGCACTCGTGACAGGATGTACAATTGTCCTGAAACCTAGTCAGTATACACCAAATACCGCTTGTGAGTTTGCTAAGATAGTAGATGAAGTGGGGCTGCCCAAAGGTGTGTTCAATCTTGTGACAGGAAAAGGCTCGGATATCTGGAACCCAATGTCCAGCCATCCTAAAGTGCGCATGGTGTCCATGACCGGAAGTTATCCGGCAGGTTCAAAAGTGATGGAAGCAGCATCCAAGTCCATCACAAAAGTGAATCTGGAACTTGGCGGGAAAGCACCGGCCATCGTCACGAAGCATGCCAATATTGATTTAGCCGTTGAAAAGATCAAGACATCGAGGATCACAAACTCCGGTCAGGCGTGTACGAACGCGGAACGCGTCTATGTTCATGAAGATGTGGCAGAAGAATTCATCCGTAAAATGACCGAAGCCATGAAAAACACAATGGTCGGGGATCCAACAAACCTTGATAATGAGATCGGTCCCCTTGTGAATAAAGACCGCCTCGAGACCGTGACGGAAATGGTCAACACCGCTGTTGAAAACGGAGCCAGAGTCCTTACGGGCGGAAAACCGGTCAACGTGGAAAAAGGCTTCTACTATGAACCTACCATCCTTGTCGATGTGAAGCAGGAAATGGACATCATCCAGGAAGAAATCTTTGGACCGGTACTGCCGATCATGACGTACAAGGATTTTGATGAAGTGATTGAGCTTGCCAACGACACGGAATATGGTCTTTCCTCTTCGATTTTCAGCGAGAACCTGCATGAGATCATGAGAGCCGCAAACGAGCTTCGATACGGGGAAACCTTCGTCAACCGTGAAAACTTCGAAGCCATCAATGGATTCCATGCCGGCCGTGGTCAATCCGGAATCGGTGGAGCAGACGGGAAACACGGACTCAACGAATACCTTGAAACACATGTTGTCTATCTGGAGTATGATGAAAACTATAAGGGATAACAGAACGAAAAGCCTGGCCTTAAGCCAGGCTTTTTATTATGATACATTTTCCCAACGAAAAAAAAGCCCTGCGCTTCAGGACTTTTTCATAAACGGTATATGAAACACTTAAGAAATGATAAAGAAATTCGCCAACGCGATTAATAATAGTATAATTGCAACACCGGAACTCATCCAAAGAATATCGTTAAAATCCATTTTCAAATCTACCATTTTATCTTTGTTTAGCAACGGACTTCACTCCCTTGAAGATTTTCAATAAAACCGATGACTTTAAAGAGGGACAGGTCCATTTTGGGATTGGTCTTTGTAGAGCAATTCGAGCACTCTATCTGATTTACATTCATCGTCGAACGGAACTCATTCGAACAACGCGTACACTCCAGTATATGTAAATCCTTTGTCTTCCCTTTTCGATCAAATTGAATGCGCTCTCTTCCCTGGTTAATATAGCTCATGTTTTTTCTCTCCCGTCGATTGTTATTTAGTACATATTTACCCGGTGTAAAGAACATAAAACATGATTTATCTGATTTCTTGGAGAAAAAATGGACAGGGGGAACATTGCAGCTTTTTACCTGCTGGTCTCGATTAAATTCCCTTTTTTTACAAAATAATGTTTAAACCCCTCCTTCACCGTTTATATGAAAAGTAACGATTCAATAAGGAGGAGTTCCATGTCTTTAAGGAAAACCATCAGTGTGTTGGAAAACTTATACTTACAGAAGCCGGACAAGTTATTGACAATCTACTTAAATACCGATCGGAGCGATCCTGACCAGCAGGGTGGGGAGTGGAAGATTGCACTTAAGAATGGGTTCAATCGACTGGAAGAATATCTTGAAAGCGCACCGGAAGAAAAAGAAAGGCTTCAAACCATCCGACCGAAAGTAGAGAACTACGTGCATAGTCTGGAACGGGGGCTGCCACGGAGTTTCATCATTTTCGCTTCAGCAGATAGCGGGATCTGGGAAACGTTCGAACTTCAGGTGCCTGTGGAAACGAATTTCTACTGGGAGGAGAATCCTCATCTTGACCAATTGAAGGCTCTTCATAAAGAGCATCCTTATACGGGTCTTGTGCTTCTTCAACAAAATCAAATCAAAGTCCTCACTTCCGCATTCGGGGAAATCCAGTCCAGCGAGTTCATGGAATTCGATTTGGAAACCGATGACTGGCGCAGGCACGAAGGACCCCACCATGCAGATGTCAGCATGGGCAGCGGCGGTGGAAAAGCCAACCAGCAGGAGGAATACGAAAACCGCTTGAAAGCCAATCAACAGCGTTGGTGGAAAAGTCTCGGCAGTATCCTCGACAAAAAAGCAGCCGATGACAAATGGGAACGAATCATCCTCGTCGGGGATAAGGAAGAAGCCGCTGTATTGGAAGAGAGCATGAATAAAAAGGTGCATGAAACCATCGGAAAAAACTTATTGAATGAGAATGAGCATAAAGTTGTGGAGAAAGTCCTGGCATAATCATAACGTCCACCGTCCTTGATCTGGACGGTGGTTTTTTGTGGTATAATTCTTCACTCAAACAAGCACATACCACACTCCCCCTCATACACTGAAATAAGGAGGTGTGTGTCCGTGCTTTCACGTATAAAATGGCTGTCCTTTTCAATTGAATTATTCCTGGCTGTCCCCATCTTTGGCAATATCGCCGGAGAATCGATTCCTTTTCTTCTCTGTTTAATAGCTCTGTGGCATGCGAGCGTATTGTACATTTCCAGGTCGGAAGATCAACCTATCCTTGGAAGTCTCCTTGGGATCCTTGCTTCCTTCCTGAACTTCTTCCCGATAATCCGACTGATTGCCCATGCAATCACTGCAATTGTCCTTATCTTTGAAATTCAGAAGGCTCCCGGGATGGAATGATCAAGTAAAAAAGATGGTTCTCGAAATGAGAACCATCCTTTTTTCATATTTATTGAAGCATTCCGCCAGCATTCTCGTATCTTGCATTGAACTCCTGCAGGAATTGATTCGTGATGCTTTCGTCATGGATGATGAGCATATTTTCATCATTTACATTATTTCCGTTTTCACTCCAGTTGGTCGACCCCACAATGACTGTTGGATCACTGTTTGTGTCCGCATCGATGAGCATCGTTTTGGCATGAAGCTTGCGGCTTTCATTGGCTGCGTAAACAGGTGCAGGATTCGCCCAGCGTATATTCGGGTTATTCGTACTCGTTTGGGTAGCCGTTCTTCCCGTCATTTCAATGCTCGCAGACCACCATTGATTCCAGAAGCTTGGATCGAATACGCCTTTTACGTCAAAGCCAGTCAGCGTCCCCTGATTATCCGCATAGCTTCCTTCCCACTTGTTCTTCAATTCGTCCACCAATGCCTGATCGCTCCAGGCGAAAATGGTGAAGTACGCATTTTCGTCTGCTTCTGTTTTCACGAGTTCCCTCATGCGTCCAACAGCGTCATCCCCGGAAGAGAAATAAATTTCGACTGTATCGCCGCCGATCGTCAAGGTATGAGGCGTATTATCGATTTTACGGGTACTGAAGTTTGAAACTGTATTATCCGGCGTCGTTGTTCCGCTTCCCCACATTTCTTCAAATTCTGTTTTATAAATCGAAGCAAGCTCAGGTGAATGGACCTCTACGACATGCTGCTGATTTCCATCAAGAATTCCTTGCTCCATATTTTCTTCCGTCCCGTAAAGTCCTGTTACGGTAAAGTTCCAGCTGCCGGTGAAGACCCACTGCCCATCGATTACAGCAAATTTGTTGTGCATCTGGTTTCCAGGAGAATAATAGCTGTCCGTGTCTTTCAGTTCCCCTTCAACAAACATATAGCCTGTGGTCGCCGTGCTTCCGACTGTCACATTGCGCTGCGGGAAATCATTGAAGCTTGCTGGTAAACCATAAGCCCCACGCTTCGTTGCATCTTCTACGACAAACATGGGAGAATCCGATAAAATATGGGCGTCGTCCCCTGTCCCGACTACTCCATCCTTCCCCCGGACAAGCTTTTCCAAGTTTAGTCGCATCGTCTCATATCGTTCTGCGTAGTGGGGATCACTTCCGTCCTTTGCGTCTGCCAGAATCCTGACATCCACCCCTTGAGCGGCTTTCTCCATTAACGTCTCGACAACACGTGGCAAATTAATTTCATACGTGGCGAAATCGATGGATGTTTCCGCAGCATTCAGCCGCTTCAATAATCGATCCTCGAGATTGACATTGTAGTTTGCTTCATTACCCGGCATGGCGTATTGAGTAGAGGCGCTTTTATTGAAGTAGACATTGATAGCACCAAGCTCTTCACTCACGTTCGTAAGGGACTCACTCCCGTTACCCGCCGGTGTTGACGCATTAGCCGCTTTAGGTGTCCCGAATCCACCTTCGTATGAAGTGGTTGCCGTACTCCAATTCGTTGATACGGTTCCACTGACGGAGGGATCGATCCTCGACATCGTCGCTTTCGTCGAATTGTCTCCTGCATACCATCCGTTTACTTCATCGATGATGGTACCCGATGCATCTTTCAAATACAGGGTTTCATTGGAATTCCCAAGGCTTCCTGTATATACTTGATCAGCTGTAACGGTTGAGATCGTGCTGTCGCTCGTTCTTTCCAGCAAAAAATAATCCTGTGCTGCAACGGTTCCGCTTAATTGAATGCTTGGTGAACCGTCCAAGGCTTCAAGTGTCCAACCATCAAGGGAGAGATCCGTTGAAGTTGGGTTGTGGAGTTCCATCCATTCATTGTTGTAGGAACCTGTCGTCCCCATCCATGCCACTTCATTGATGACGGCTGTCTGAGTGGCCGCTTCTACGCTCTTATTTCCACCCTCTGGTTGAATGAATCCTCCCGTCAGTAAAAACAGGATACTCACGATTGATAGTGATACCTTTTTCGTCCTCATGCCCTTTCCCCTTTCAGAATACAAAGATATTAAAATGATTACAGTACAAGTATATTTTGTCGCATTTTGTAATGTAAGGGAGAATGGACATGATTTTTCTAACCATTTTGTAAATTTTGTAGATTCAGTGTAAACTTACATAACTATATTCCTAGTAGTCTTACTTTATTTACTAATAGATTTGGTCTATATGAAGAAAAACCTTTAGTAAATCGGAGAGAATCTTATATAGGTATAATAACCCACAAAAAAACAGCAAAGTCCTCTTCAGACTCTGCTGTTTACAATTCAATTTCCCAATCCTCCCTCATTACCAGGTACAGAAGAAGAAGGGTGTTTTCAAGTTCTTCATAGGTCATCCCATCCATATCGATTCCAAGTTTCGGGAACAGGATATCGGCCAATTTTTTGCTTAAATGATTCCGCTTTGCAAGGGGCAATTGCAGGAACCGGTTCGCGTACGTCCTGACCAGATTCCACTCTTTTGTACCGAGCTGCTTCAACGTCCACTCTTCAACTGACAGATCCTCTTGTCTAAGACCACGTTCCCGGATTTCTTTTTCGATGGCCTTCTCTTTCTTCTTCCCTTTTACCCGCCGTTCATGCACGACGATGGTTCCTGCCACGATGTCACCCAGCCGTTTATGCTTGGAGTGAAGGAAGATCATGATCATCCCTAGAAAATAGGAGACCGGGAGCATGTCGATGATCCTCATCAGATTACGGATGAAGCAGGATAAGAGTGTGACACTGTGGCCATTTTCCTGTATCACACGTATGCCCAACATCCGTTTGCCAACGGTTTTCCCTCCCCAGAAGTATTCCAGAGCGAAGAAATATCCCCAATTAATGACGAAGATGGTGATCAAGAAGAACCCCAGGAGAACTGAATTAAAATCAAACATATTTAGTTTCTGATTATCGTCTGCAAGGGCGAAAAACAGGAGCACGACAATCAAAATGTTAATGATGGTCAAGATGATTTGATCGATAATAAGGGCAGCGGCACGGCTTCCCAGGCCCGCCGGCTGAAATTTCAGGGATACATATTCGGGCGTCAGGATATCGACCTGTTCTTCATGCATATCCATCCCCTCCTTTTGGTTGAATTTACCTTTAATAGTTTCTATTTTTTTCTAAACTTACTATAATAAGAGATAAGAAATCCAATGAACGAGTAGGTGTCACAATGAAAGTGAAGCAATTTGTCAAACAGCACCGGGAGGATTGGAAGGCTCTTGAGGATCTCCTCGGAACGTTGAGAAAAAGAAAGAATTTGACGGGAACGTCCATTGATCAGTTCAATCGACTCTATCAAAAGGCTGCCCAGAATTTGTCGTACAGCCAGACCTATTTCCCGGAAGAAGAAGTGACGGGTTATTTAAATGGACTCGTGTCGAAATCTCACAATCTCTTTTATAAAGATCAGATCACGAGCGGAAAGCAAATCCGGCATTTTTTCTCCACGACGTTTATCGGTCTCCTTCTCGATCAATGGAAATTCGTGGTCCTGGCAATGGTCTTGTTTACGATCGGGGCCCTGGGTGCCTTTCTTTCCGTCGTGAATGATCCCCTTCACCTTTATTCCATCCTCCCCCCTGAAATGTCTCAGGGAGTGGACCCCGGTAATCTGGGGAAAAGTGACGGGGAGGTGAATTCTTCCATCATGTCGGCTGCCATCATGACCAATAATATCAAAGTGGCCTTCCTTGCTTTTGCAGGCGGGGTCACATTCGGCTTATTGACGATGTATATGCTGGTATACAATGGCATCATTGTCGGTGCCCTCGCCGCCGTCTTCTGGCATCAGGGAATGAGCTACGAATTCTGGGCGTATATCGTCCCCCACGGCATGATTGAGCTTACGGCCATTTTCATTGCCGGCGGTGCGGGATTATTGATGGGTTATAAGCTTTTCGTACCCGGACGTTTCACGCGGGGATATCAACTGAAGGAGCAGGCGAAACGCTCCGTCCAACTCCTCCTTGGTACGATCCCGCTATTTGTCATCGCCGGGCTCATAGAAGGCTTTATCACACCGGCCGCGATCTCGCTTCCTGCGAAGTACATGGTCGCTTTGTTGACCGTTGCCGGACTGATCCTCTATATGGCCATTGGTAAGCTCCGACTCAGCAGGCTACACTAATCCGCGATTCATCATATCTATATAGTACGAAACGGCCGTCGTTGCCAGTTTCTCTTCACGGGCCTCCACCATCAGGAGGCCCTGTTTTTCCCACTTGGTTTTCTCCCTCTTTTTGACGAGCATCTGTTTCTGGGCCATACTCTTCATCATCGCCTGTATATCGTCAACGGGCTCCGACTTGATTCTTTTCACCAACATGTCATCTTCTATCCCGATCATTAAAAAGAGATGCTGTCTGCGCAGTCTCTGCAGATAATATAGAGCATTATCTTCATGGAGAAATGTGTGGATATCGCTGAATAATAACAGCAGACTCCGTTTCTTCTGGACGGTCTGGACGTAATGGAGGACGGCGGCATAATTCGATTCTGCCGCGTCCACCTCGAGATTATAAATGCGGTGGAGGATGGTCTGGAGATGCGCCATCCCTTTGGCAGGCGGGATATACACCTTCACATTTTTACTGAAGGCGAGGACCGAAACATAGTCCCCGTTCTGCAGGGCAGCCGCCGTAACGGTCATGGCGGCTTCAAGGGACCTCTCCAGCCGGTTCCCTTTCTCAAGCTCCGCCCCCATCATCCGTCCGCAGTCAATGAGAATCGTAATATACTTTCCATGCTCAGGCTCGTATTCATTCGTCATCACTTCTCTGAGCTTTGCCGTTTGTCGCCAATTGATCTTTCTTGGATCATCCCCGACGACGTAATTCCTGATTTTCGAGAACTCCCCTGCCCCACTCTGCATCTTCCGGATTTTCACCCCTTCATACAGTAAAAACCGCTGGGCATCTTCGAGTACCTTTCTCGTTTCAGTAAGATCGGGAATGACTTTCACCTTATCCATCGTTTCCACGGTTTTTTGTTTCTCCCATAGTCCCAGTGAACTACGGTAGCGAAAATAGAGCCTGGTTAACTGGTAATCCCCCCGTACAGGGATTACCACATCATATGAGGGCTTTACGGTTGAATGACCGGCAAGCTCCCCCTCAAGTGGGAATGAGGTTTGAAAATTTTGTGGTGTCCCGTCCAAGAGACGGTACGACATATCCCGGTCCGATGTATTATGGATCGTTAATTCGACCCTATAATCAAGTCCTCTTTCCGTTTGCTCAGGGATGCTCCTCTTTACTTCAATATTCTTCTTTGAAGGAGAGAGCGTTAAATCCATGAGACTCAAACCGAGAAACAAAGCATTCAATATAAAGATCCATGTCCATGACAGCCCAACCAGCGTACCTGCAAAAAGGATAACTGAAAAGCATGTGTACACGATCAGCATCCGCCCAGTCGGCAGGATTCCCTTATCTTGGAACAGTAATCGACCCAATAAGCTCCTGGATGACTTGGTCAATGGTCAGTCCCTCCAATTCTACGTGCGGGGATAGCTGGATGCGATGTCTGAGGGCAGGTCTTGCCACCATTTTGATATCATCAGGGGTGACATAGTCCCGCCCTGACAGATAGGCCCATGACCTGCCTGCCTTCCCGATCGAAATGGCCGCCCTTGTACTTGCGCCGAAGCGGATCGTCTCCGTTTCCCGGGTTTTCCTGACGATTTGCATGATATAATCCAATACCGCGTCGCTCAGGGTGACCTCCTCGATTTCTTTCCTGATGGATAAGAAGGTTTCAATGTCGAGGACCGCCCCCACTTCACTCCGGTCAACATGATTCTCAATCACCTGTTTTAAAACCGACTTCTCTTCTTCAAATGAAGGGAAATCGATATCGAGCTTGAACAGGAAGCGGTCCTGCTGAGCTTCGGGAAGCGGGTAAGTACCTTCGAATTCAATCGGATTCTGGGTTGCCACAACAAAGAATACATCTTCAAGGGAGTACGTCGATCCTTGGATCGTTACCTGCTTTTCTTCCATGGCTTCCAAGAGTGCAGCCTGTGTCTTCGCCGGTGTCCGGTTGATTTCATCGGCTAATAGGACGTTGGTGAAAATCGGTCCCTTGATCGTTTGGAAAGTGTTGTCCTTCATGTTATAAATTGTACTTCCCGTTATGTCACTCGGCAGCAGGTCCGGGGTGAATTGAATCCGGTTAAAGCTTCCTCCAAGCAAACGTGACAATGTTTTGACCATTTGAGTCTTCCCGGTGCCCGGGACCCCTTCGATCAATACATGTCCTCCTGCGAGAATCGAAGACAGCAAGAGTTTAAGATTCGTCCCCTGTCCTACGATGCGCTCTTCAAATATCTCCATTAAGGATGTGATTTCTGGTTTCAACGATCCTCCACCTCTTTCCTGAATAATTCTATCCTTTTCGACCACATGACATATTCCTGTTTACTGATTCTCTCTTTATTCAGCACACCTTTTATCCCCATTAAAAAGGAGGCGATTTCCTTTTCGGAAACGGTGCGGAGTCTCCGTTCCAGCGGTTCTTTCAAGTCCACCCACTCTTTACTCGCAGGGATTCCCCACCTTTCCTGGAACAGGAGTCTGACATAATCAGACTGGATCAGAAGGGAAGCCTTGTACTGTTTCCCTTTTAAGTACCACGCTGAAAGGGCCTTGATTCGCTCATCGCTGAACCGGACCATTTCCTCCCGTGGCGTGAGGATTCCCCCGAACCGTTTCCCCTGCATCCAAAGCCCGAGTAAAGTGAAGATCGCTGATTGAAGAAGCAGGAGCAATAGCCATTGCGGGTATAGAGTCGCAACGGATGCCCCGCTTTCTCCTCCGTGGAGGTATTCATCAAACAGGATGGTCCCCTCCCCCGCCCCACCTTCTTTTAACAAAAGAAGAATCAGAGAAAGATGATCCTTCTCCAGGATCCTGCCGTTCGTCATCCAGGCAGGGCTGGTGGAAACAATGAGTTGACCCTGACCCACGTCCGTTTTGTAGGCGATGGTTCCGTCCACATCATCCAGAAGGACCGTATCCCCTTCTCCTTCTTCAAGGCGGACACTTGATAAACTATCGGTTTTATATGTATTTCCTTCCACATCACGCACAAGAGGAAGCACTGGATCGTTCCCTATCCCTTTCGCCTTGATATCGAACATCCCTTTTGGATTATCTTTCATAAGGAGGATGGTATTGCCCCGCCTCATGAAATCCTCGTACTCTTCCATTTCTTTCTGATCCGGGACTGTAAACGGCTCCGCCATGATCAGAAGTTGGCCGGATTCTTTTTTGGACAACCGGTCTGGTGAAAGGGACCAGCGACGGACGGAATCTCCTTTGTCCTCCAAATAGGTGTAGAGTGCCTTAATCCCTGTTGGAGAGGGGGATTCCGATACATAGGCCGGATACTCCTTCAGCTTTTCCGGAGAAAGAAAGACCCCGATCACGATGAAAACACCAAGAAGACCCAGCAAAGGGATCCACCTTTTTATAGTTAACTTCAATGCCCGATCCTACCTCCTTTCCCTTACACTGTCCATCTATGAATCTCCGTTTTCCAACCAGCTGCGGGCTTCCTGTTTATAGTGAAGATACTCCTCTTTCTCCACTTCACGTTCACCGTACGCAACCTCGTCGAATAAAAGGGCAAGCCGGTAGAATCGATCCGCCCATCTTTGATTCACTTTACGCAGTTCGTCGTAATACTCCCAGTTCGTCTTCCACACGCGGGCCTCCAGATACTCCCTTTCGTGAAAGTACAGAAGCAGTGCAAGGAACATATGACGGGTGGCTTTCGAATAATCACCCAGCTCTTCCTGCTTACGGGCTTCCTCAAGATGCCTTGTATAGGACCACTCCATCTCGTTCAAGGATTGAAGGGGCTTGTTCGATCGGAACCTGCGCTTTCTCATCCCGTTTCGCACCGCATTGAATGTCAGGATGAGAAGAATGCCCACAACGATGACGATGAGTGTGATCAGGATCCCCGATGCCGTCCCGCCTGTCGGCTCAAGAGAAGGATCTATGTTTCCGAGCAGATCCCGGATCCATTCCTTTGCCTTTTCCCATATGCCCGACAGCAGGCCCTGATCGTTCTGAAGATAGGCCTTGTATTCTTCCTCTTCCAGGATTTCTTCGAGTCGATCCCTTGCTCTGTTTTCATTCAACACTTTCTTCACCTAGCTTTCAGATCAAAAGCCCGGAACCCCGGGCCAGACTGGATACTTCCTTTGTTAAATTGTATGGTAGTCATCGATCATACTATTCAAATCATCCGCGTCATGTCTTGTTTTCAGGTCAAAGAACATCACTCCGAAACCAACAGCGAACAGCATCGTCGTAAATAACGTCACCACGTTGAGGATCATCCCATATAAAACAGAATTCCCCAACACGAGGCCGAACGTCAATTCAAATGCGGTATTGACGATCCCGAGGATCAGGCCGAATACAATATACAAACCGATGATGGTGAATGTGCGCTTTTTCGTCAGTCTCCAGCTTCTTCCAAGTCCTGGTGCGTCATGCTCAATGGCTGCCGCTCCCAGGTAGAAGCTCCAACGTGCCAAGAGATAAGCGACTACAGCCGCAATCAGTAGGAACAAGACGATGATTGTAATGATTACCCCGACACCTGTATCAAATAAGGCAGCGCTGAACACTCCTGCGATCCCGATTGTGAAAATAGGGACAAAGATGAATCCAAACACGATCAATCCAAATAGGAGACTGCTTCCGATGATCGGCCAAAAACGGGAGAATCCTTCTTTGATGACCATCTTGACCGAGTAGTCTTCATTTTTCCTCATATGATTCAGGGTGAATAAGATCGCCGCCTGGGCAATCGGTGACAGAATCATCGTGATCAGACCAATCAGTGCCGCACCGAGTTCCGCCCCGACATTCACTGCCGGCCCTTCCTCGGTTGAAAATTCTCCTGAAAAGCTGTTGACGATTCCTTCGAACCAGGTTCCCCCTGATCCTGTCGTTCTAAAAAAACTGACTCCCGACGCAAGATCAATGAGAGCCTGCAATAAATAGACAGGTCCCAATAATACAAGAACGATCAGGAAAAAATCTTTGAAATGGTTCTTACTCAGTCGAAATGTATGATCCAGTATTTCACCGAATCGTTTTGGCTTACTGAATTGTACGTTCATAATCTGACCCTCCACTGCTTATTTTTCAAATTTTTACAATATATCGCTTATTTTAACATTATTCCTCCTTCAGTAGATGAAATATTTGTCATTTCCCTGCACTTATTTACAGACAGCATCGTATGTCCATTCATATGATTCCATTTACATTTGATGCTCCCTGTCTTCTTCTTTCTATACGAAAAAGTGACCCAAAAGTTTTCATTTTGGGTCACTTTTCTTATATTATTTTGCGAGGTCATGTTTAAAGGCATAGATGACAGCCTGGGTCCGGTCCTGTACCCCGAGCTTTGACAGGATGTTGCTCACGTGGGTTTTCACTGTTTTCAGGGCGATGAATAATTCATCTGCGATTTCCTGATTCGTTTTCCCCTGCGTCATGAGAAGGAGGATTTCAAGCTCCCGGTTCGTCAATTCCTCATGGGGATGGGAAACGGTCTTCTGCCTCATCCGTGTCATCATCTTCCCCGTCACTTCGGGTTCAAGTATCGACTGCCCGTTATGGGTTTTACGAACCGCTTCTGCAATTTCACTTGCTTTGGATGTTTTCAGCATATAACTGACGGCCCCCGCTTCAAGGGCAGGATACACCTTATCATCATCAAGGAAGCTTGTCACAATGATGATTTTCGCATCCGGCCACTCCTGGATGATTTCTTTCGTCGCCTGAATCCCATCCATTTCCTTCATCACAAGGTCCATCAGGATGATATCGGGCCGCAGTTCAAGGGCCAGTTGTACACCTTCTTTCCCATCTGACGCTTCCCCGACGACATCGATATCCGCCTGGGCCGACAAATAAGATGATACACCGATCCTCACCATTTCATGATCATCGACAAATACTACTTTAATCATTTTTATCACCTTCATTCTCTACAACGGGAACCTTCACTTCCAAGCGCGTCCCCTTATTTGGCACACTGACGACTTTAAACGTCCCACCGATTTCAATGGCCCGTTCCCTCATATTCTGAAGTCCATACGAGCTCGTCACCTTCGATTCATTCACATCAAAGCCGAGGCCATCGTCCACCACCCTCAATATGATGATCGATTCCCTTTTAATGAGGCGGATGTCGAGGGAAGTGGCCTTGGCATGGCGAAGTGTGTTCGAAACCGACTCCTGCAAAATCCGGAATAAATGATCTTCAATTCCTTTATCCAAGCTCATGTCTTCGATTTTCCATTCGATATCAAGGGGCACCTTCTGAGCTAATTCGACCAACAGCTCCTTCATTCCTTCTTGAAGATTCTTTCCTTTTAACGCCACCGGGCGAAGGTGAAGGAGGAGCGCCCTCATCTCTAGCTGCGATTGATGGATCATCTGCTCCACCATTCCCAGCTGTTTCTCTTCATGAGAAGTCCTGTGCGGGGAGGGTGTCTCCGTGATCGCCGACATGAGCATCGATGCAGCGAACAGCTGCTGACTGACCGAATCATGCAATTCCCTCGCGAAACGATTCCGCTCCTGAGATACGATTTCCTGTATCCTTTTTTCCTGCTCCTCGGCTTTTTCATTGGCGAGCTTCTGGGAGTACCGGGCTTGATCGGTGAGGTGCTTCCCAAGGGCGTCGACCTTTTTCCACACCTGCTGAACCTCGGAGGTTGCTGTTTCAGGGATGATGATCGTGCGTCCTTGTTCCACGTGATGGAGGGCATCTTCCATTTCCCTCAGCTGCCGCTTATCCTTCAAGCCGCTCCGGATGCCGAAACCAATCCCGATCACAATACTGAAAACGAGAATAAACCCCGCTCCAGGGATATCCATGATTTCCACTTCCCATAAAAGGGACCAATCCTGTAGCGGATATAAATAAAAGAAGGAAAAGGAAAGAAACAGCACCATGACAAGGGAAAAGAGGATACCTGCAACGACCTGCTTACTGACCGTACTCATATTCTCTTCACCTCAAGATCCCCGATCCACATGGAGGTGATGATCTTCACCCGCTGGACCGCCTCATCGTATCCCGGTGTTTGATAGTAGAGGGACTGATTGATCGCTTTCGGCTCCACTTCATCAAAAATCTCGATGGAGCCCGCCAGGACTGAATGATGCACGCTCACTTCCACATCATAGGGGATCAGAATCTCGATATTCCCCAGTATATTCCGGATGGATACAACGGAAGTACCCTTTGGTAGAACCGTATTCCCGATGTCGATGACCGAGTCCCCGATGACGCCCTGGATGTTGATATCATTCCATTCGTACACATCATCCGATGTCCGCTTCGGACCGAACCACTCATTCTGAAGAGCCGATCTTTTCATCATGAGCGGTTCATGGCTTTGGGTAAACGTTTCCTTGATGGACGGCGTGATGTACTTCGGATGTTTCTTTGAATCGGCAAAACGTACAATGATAAAGAGAAGAATGCCAAATAACAGGAATTTAAACGCGACCGTATTGAAAATATTGATCGCTAAGCTGATGATCCCGAACCACAGCAGGATTTTTCCCGACGTCCTCGGCAGTTTCTTACGTCCAATATAAATGCAGAATGCCGCAATCGATAGAAAAACAAGAACCCCCCCATCGTAAAAGGAGACTTCCAGCAGTATAAGTAATGTCCCGATTAAGATGATCCAACTGATTCCGTCAGAGCGTAAGCGATTGAACATGGGGGTTCCTCCTTTCCGGTTATGTATGTAACGTCCCGCAACCGGCTCATATCCTATGATAAAACGGGGTGAACCCATCATGGGCTCCCCCTTTTTTTACGTTATTATCATGTTTTTCTTCATTTAGAATACCATGTTTCAGGATGGAATGGCTTCTGTTTCCTCAGTTTTCATTTCTTTTTCCAATTTGGCGATCTTTGCGTCAATCGTGTTCCGGTAATAGGAAGAATTCACACCATGCTCCAGTTGATCTAAGTATGTTTCAATTTCTCCAAACTTAGAGAAAGCCTCATTATGGTAACCTGATGATGACTCAAGGACCGAATTCATCTTATGATGGGCGCGGGCAATGTTTTCCCTGCCCATCAGCTCCATCCTCTTGATGTACATATCCTTTAGCTTGTGCTTCATTTCTTCATATTTACGCTCAAGCTCTTCAAGCTCTTTTGTCGCTTGCAGCTTGGATTCCTGGATCCGCACGGCACGTTCTTCATAGTATTTTTGTTCTTGCAGGGCAAATTCATACAAACCTTCTTCACTTGCTTTGGACGCTACCTCTGCCTGATACTTGCGTTTGTCGGCTAAAACGGAAGCCTGTTGGTACTCTTTTTGGAACTCTTCTTTTAATAGATACTGCCTTTCTACAAGCTTCCTTACCTTTTCCACTTCCTGCTCACATTGTCTTAAGTAATGATTCAGGACGGCAATCGGGTTTTTCTTTTCCTTTTTATCGATTGCTTCGTGAAGGTCTGACATGACGGTATTCTTCAATCGTTGAAATAAATTTGCCATTGTTACATCTCTCCTTTAGTTTTTTAATTGAGACCATTCTCTTTCGAAGTTCGTGAAGGGATCTGATGATGACTCTTCCACGATGACTTCTTCTTTCTTCCAGTTCTTATAGATTACATACAGAACATACAGAGCAACGAGCCCGATGATCGCCGGGAAGTTCGATACGGTTGCACTGAATGCGGCAAGACCGATCAGCGCCCAGAGGATTTTCTTCCCTGTGGAGTCTGTCTTGACGAAACCTTTAAAGCTGTAGTACATGATCAATAAAGAGATCGCAAGCCCCACAATCGGTCCTAAATTGGCCAGCAGTACGATCGCTGCAATTCCTCCGGCTAAAAGCAATCCAACTTTCTTCATATGTTGTTGCCTCCTTTCTTCTTCATGTCTCTATCCTACCTATTTTCCGGATTTCCCATAACGAGCCGGAGCTTTATTTTCGTATCAGACTTGAGGCTTAGGAGGGGCAGGACTGAACATTAAAAAGGTCCGTCCCTCAATACAAGGGACGGACCTCAAATGCTTATTTACTTTGTGAGTTCGATGAATTCTTCTACATCGGCGATGCAGAGGTTGATTCCTTTTTGCCAGAAGGCTTCTTTGGTGATGTCCTCACCAAGATGCTTCATGGCAAGGTCTTCCACGTTCATGACGGCTGTGTCACGAAGCAGGGCCATGTATTTCTCTTCATAGCTTTCGCCGGACTCCAGTGCCTTCGCGTAAATGCTCAGTGAGAACAGATAGCCGAATGTATACGGGAAGTTATAGAACGGCACTCCTGTGATATAGAAATGAAGCTTCGATGCCCAGAAACGCGGGTGGACCTCTCCCAGTGAATCGGCGAATGCTTCCTTCTGGGCTTCCACCATCAGGTCGTTCAACGTATCGACAGACACGATCCCTTTTTTGCGCGCTTCATAGAAACGGGTTTCGAATAAGAAGCGGGCATGGATGTTCATGAAGAACGCGACGCTCCTCTGAAGTTTATCTTCCACAAGGGCAATCTTTTCTTCCTTCGTTTCCGCTTCCTTTACGGCTGCATCCGCCACAATCATTTCGGCAAAAGTCGAGGCCGTTTCTGCGACATTCATGGCGTAATTACGGTTCAATGTGTGCATTGGCTTTAACGCATAGGAATGAAACGCATGGCCTAGTTCATGGGCGAGCGTCGAAACATTCGACATCGAGCCTGAGTATGTCATGAAGATCCGCGACTGATCACTTAACGGGAACGATGTACAGAAGCCTCCGGGACGTTTTCCTGAACGGTCCTCTGCTTCGATCCACTCATCCTCAAAGGCTTTTTCCGCAAACTGTGCCATTTCACTTCCAAAACGGGCGAACTGTTTCAGAATGAATGTCGCTCCTTCATCGTATGACATCGTACTCGTCGATTCTGCCACGGGAGCGTCCAGGTCATACCAGTCCAGTTTGTCCTTGCCGATCAATTTCGCTTTCCGCTCCAGATACTGGACGAAAGGCTTTTTGTTTTTGCTGATGGCCCCCCACATGGCATCCAAGGTTTCCTGCTTCATCCGGTTGTACTCAAGGGGCTCCTTCATCAACTCGTCCCAGCCCCGCTTTTTATACACATTCAAGCGGAAGCCGCCAAGATGATTGAGGGTCCGGGCAAAGAGCTCTTCATTCTGTTTCCATGCATCCTCCAATTTGTCGAAAACCTCTTTACGGGTTTTCTCATCGGGGCTTGAAAGTAGATTATTGGCCTGTCCCACCGACAGACTTTTTCCGTCGTGGGTGATGGCCATTGCCCCGACGATCGTGTCATACATCTGCCCCCAGCCGTGATATCCGTCGACGGCCAAAGCCTGAATCAAGGATTCTTCACTGCTTGAAAGCTTGTCCTTCGCTTTTTGTCTCCACTCATTCAGCACAAACGTGATTTCATTTAATTTTTCGTGCTTCAGCAGTTCTTCCCACACTTCTTCACTGCAATCTGAAAGCTGCTGCTGGAATTTTGTGAAAGTCGATGAAAAATCCGCACTCAGAGTTGTGACCTCGCTTCGAAGGGAGTCTGCCTTCCGATCATGCATGTTCTGAGCTTCCAGACAGCTGACAAAAGCACCGGCCTGGCGCAAATACAACATCACGTCCTTCGCTTCATCAATGAGCTTCCATACTAGCTCCGCATCGTTCGCCGATTGAGGCGGATGGAAGGCAAGTGCATTCTCTGCGAAGTCATTTTTCTTCTTTTCCAATGTATCGAGATGATTCCTGAATTCCTGTGATTCACTTCCTCCTTTAAAAAAAACATCTAAATTCCAAACCGTTGAATATGTATGAGTTGTATGGTCCATAATGTCCCCCTAATTTAATATGTGAATTGTCTCTATCCTATTTTTAATTCTCGATAAAACCTCTAAATCCTTCCTGATCTTTTACAATTCCTTTTACCTAAACTCTCTTCATTTGGTTTTTAAACGGATAAAAGTGGAATAGTATATAGCAAACAACGGGTCTCGAAAGGAATCCTTTCCTGCATCACTATAATTTTTCAAGGGGGATACATGATGAAGTTGATTTTAAATATATTAGCCTTCGCATTGGTGATCGTCATGAATACGCTGGCTGTCACACTGCCTTTGAACAATCAATCCACGAGCGAAATCAGTGACCGGCTTGATATCATGATCACTCCTGCAGGCTATGTTTTTTCCATATGGAGCCTCATTTACCTTCTGCTCGCCATCTGGATCATCCGTCAATTCCCTAAAGCAAGACGGGAACTCCCGCTTTATCAGGAAAGCGGATTATTCGTACTGAGCTGCCTGTTGAACTCAGCTTGGATCCTGGCTTGGCATTATAACTACTTCCTTGTTTCCGTCTTTATTATGCTGGGACTATTAATCACTTTGATTGCGCTTTATAAGCGTATTAAAAGCACAGGCCCGTCCCTGTTGGATTCCGCCCCTTTTTCGATCTACTTAGGATGGATTTCGATTGCGACGATTGTGAATATCACCTATTATTTAACGGATATCGGCTGGAACGGATTTGGGATATCCGAGCTCGTCTGGGCTTATCTCGGATTGATTGTCCCGACTGTCCTTGCCTTCTGGTTCCGTATCTCGCAGCATGATCTCCTTTACCCACTCGTATTTGTATGGGCATTTATCGGGATCGGCGTGAAGAATATGGCAGAGCACTCCACCTATTCCTACACCGCCTATGCCCTTGCCGTCATCATCCTGATCTTTGACCTTGTATACAAGCGAACACGTAAATGATCCTAAGGTCCGTCCCTCAATCAGAGGGACGGACCTTTATTCTTGCATAGAATGGTCTCATCTGACTGACATTAAGTGCAGGGGGTGTCAGTATGAATCAGCCAAACAAAAAGGTAACAAAGACCGGGACAGATATTGATGAGGTGAAACGTCAGAACGCCAATTCAGGCCTCACTTACAATCAGGTGAAGCAGATGCTTGGAGAGCAGTATACCGGTAAAAAGTAAAAGAAAGCGCCGACTCAATCGGCGCTTTCTTTCGGTTTATCTGCTTTCTTTTTGTCTTCCTTTGCTTTCGTTTCCCGCTGAACGGTCAGCTTTTCCTGGATCTTGTTCAGCTCTTTACATGGCTGAGTCAGGCTGACAATGACATCTCCCTGCTCGATCTTCGGCGAAGAACCTTCTGTAAAGAACTCAATTCTGCCCGTTGGTTTATGAGCAAACAGTAAAAGGGTATTTTCATCCCGTTCTTTCAGATACTCTTCAAAGGTATATTTCTCCGTAATATTCGTTTTCCTGAAGACGTCCCCTCGTTCGACACGTTTATTCAGCTCTTCCCACGTGACATGATTTTGGAAGAGGATACGTCCTCCAATCGTATGGACCATGTCCTCAAGATCATCATCATTCTTACTTCTGAGGCTTAGCTGGAACAGGTTATTCCTGCCGACCTCAGGCACGAATGTGGTACATACAAGGGCATTATAGGAATCAAGCTCCGTCGCCGCAATCATATACTCATAAGGAGTCATGTCCAGATAATACTCGGTTTGTTCTGACAGGATCTCTCCTCTATAAAATGGGATTCCTGCTTTCCTCACCGAAAACAACCGCTGCCAGGATGAATCCGTAATCAGGACGGGAATCTTCATATCCTGAAGGGTTTTGGCAAATTCAGTACTGAATTTACTTCCCCCTACAATGACGACACCTGGCTGGTCACTGATGGCAAGGTCAAGCTTCTTGGCCAGCCATTTAATCGAAAAGCCATGGGCGCACACCGTAGAGAACACCAGGGCAAATGTGAGGGACGTCAAGATTTTCGCATCCTCAAAGCCCTTGTCCAATAGTACTGAGGCAAAATAACTCGAAACGGTTAAGGCGACGATCCCCCTCGGTGCGATCCATCCGACAAGGATTTTTTCCCTAACGGAGAGGTCCGTCCCGATCGTAGACAGCCAGATGGAAAGCGGTCGTACGATGAATAGCATGAGCAGGACGAATGCTATGATGTTCCAATTGAAGATCTGGAATAGGGTATCGACGGTTAAGGATGCCGTCAACATCACGAATATGGTCGATATGAGCAGCACCGAAATATTTTCCTTAAAGTGACGCATATCGTCTATGGATGAGATATGCATATTTGCAAGCGTCATCCCCATGGCCGTTACAGCAAGGAGGCCGGTTTCATGTGTGATGTGATCTGATATCGTGAAACAGGCAAGGACGAGTGCAAACACAACAGGTGACTTAAGGAATTCCGGAACATGTCCATTTTCAAAGATAAAGCCGGTGAACTTCCCGAGTGCCCATCCGAATACGACGGCAAACAGGGAAGCGGCAAAGAATAGTAATAAAGTAAGTGCGGTTACATCTTTACTTATCAAGAAGTTGATGATTTCAAAGGCAAATACCGCAATCAATGCGCCGAATGGGTCGACGACGATCCCTTCCCACTTCAGGATTGCTGCAGGTCTCGGCTTAAGCTTCGCCTGCCTGAGTAAAGGCAGGATGACCGTAGGACCCGTAACGATGAATAATCCGCCGATCACGAAGGCAACAGCCCATGATAATCCTGCAACATAATGGGCTCCAAGTGAACCCAGGATCCAGGCAAGGAGGGCCCCGAACGTCACGATCCTGAAGACCGGTTTCCCGAGTCCCCTCACTTCGCGGAAATCAAGATTCAAGCTTCCCTCAAAAAGGATGATGGCGACCGCCATCGAGATGATGGGTTTAAACACTTCCCCAAAATCGTCTTTAGGATTGATAAGGCCGAAAATCGGACCAACGAGCAACCCGACTATCGACATGATGACGATGGCCGGCAGCCTGAATCTCCAGGCAACCCATTGGGAAGCGATTCCCAGTACTCCGACTAACATGATGTTGAATAAAATAGAATCGATCATAGATTTCTCCTTTGGAGGTTATGAAATCAGCCATCATAACAAAAAAATGGTATGTAGATGTTACAGATTACAAATAGAATATAAGGTCCGTCCCTCCTATTGCAAAACAAATGCCTCGCGGTAGCACATTTGTTTTGTATAGTTTACATTTTTATGGCTGATTTTAACCAAAGAGTCGTTTCCAGTTCCCTGCAGATGGTCACGTAGTGGAGCATGGTAATCAAGACGGCTCCTGCATTCATACCCAGAATGACGCCTTCCATTCCAAAACGGGAACCAAGCAGGTATATGAGTGAAAACGAAAAGACACTGGACCATATGGTATGAAGGAGGGCATCCTTCACCAGTCCCAGCCCGATCAAAAAGGCCTGGAGTGGAAATACCAAAAAATGAAACAGGAAGTACGGCCAGAGCAGCTTTAAATAATAGGCGGAGGAAACAGAATGAAAAAACGTCTCTGTTATGTAGTCCCCGAGAGTATAGTAAATAAACACGGCCGGTACACCGTAGCCCAATGTAAGCCACATCACTTGCTTAAGATGGGTCAGGATCCCATCAAAATCCTTCGATGAAACTTTTTCCGAAACGGTCGGGATCAAAACGATCAGCATCGAAAATGCAATGAACGAAGGAAAGAACCCGATGGTGAGGGCAATTCCCGCCAGCATCCCGAAATGTTCATTCGCATCCACTGCCCCCATCCCCGAAAGGACAAGGGCCCATTTAATCAGAAAAGGCTGGATGGCATGGGTCAGTGCATGAAAGATGCGAAGGACCGTCGTCGGAATCGATACAGATAGCACTGACTTTCTCATCTCACCTGTTGAAAGTGTAGAATGGCTGTTCTTTCTTTTACCCTTAATTTCAAGAACGTAAGCATGAATCAAATAGACAAAAACCACCACTTCACTGGCAATTAATGTCCCAAGGGCAATGAAGATGGATGTATCGATGCCAAAGGATAAAAATTGATAGATTGACACTAATAAAAATAACTGGATTCCTTTACGAAGAAAATTCGCTGCCGCAATTTTCCCCATCCGCTGAATCCCCATGAAATATCCTCTTGTAATCGAAGTGAAGGCCACAATCGGGATCACAATCAGGACGAGCCAGCGAATCCCCGGGTGATACCCTTGAAATAGAGGAGTCCAAGCATACACCATCACCATGATCAATAACAGAATGCATGTCGTGACCACTGCAAACCTGAAAGCATAGTGTAGCATTCCCCTATGGTATCTTTCCTCCTTTTCTGCAAAGAATTTGGAAAGGCTGATAGGCAATTCCATGCTCGATAAAATGACGATCAGGAACACCGACGGCAGAATCGACATGTATGTGCCAAGCCCTGCTTCCCCAAGCTCACGGGCCAGGATCATATTAATTACAAACTCCAGACATTCCCCTAAGAATGCCGTCACCACCAACACCAATGTACCCCTTAAAAACAGACTCATACGCTTGTACCCTGCCTTTATGTAAGATGGTCTATTCTATGATGGTTGTCCGGGGAATATGAGGCGGGGTGTGGATGGGTCATAGTTCTCGTCTTTATTTTCATTCCTAATAAGAAAAAGCAGCCCCCAAAAGGACTGCTTTCCAACTAGCGGATCATAAAAGTGGCAATCGAATGCAATGGAAGAGTCGTAGTGAAAATCCCCTCACCGCATGCAAGGGAAATCTCTTCCTCCCGGTCATTCGCATTCATCACAATAACGACGATCTCCCCGTCTGGATTTTCAAAGGAAGTTGCCGAGACAGCCTCATTGGAAATTTGACATCCGATACGTCTTGCTCCCTCTTTGGTATATTTGCTGAAATGCCCGATGTAATAGTACGAGCTGTTGTACCGGACCTCGTCATTCACAGTGTCGACGATCACCGGTGCATCGCAGTAATTCCCGACATGATTCGGTCCGCCTTCTTCGTTCAATACCATATTCCAATCGATCCACGCTTCAAGATAATTGTTCAAATCACCGATGATATTACGGCCATAGCGTTCACCAGTATCCCAGGCGCCGGGTCTGACCCCGCCTTCGATGCATCCTTCTGTAAAGATCAAATGCTTATCAGGGAAGTCATGATGCACTTTAGAGAGATTTTCAAACTCCTCTGAAACGTACCAGTGGACACCAGTTCCCCACACATACTTAGCCGCTTCGGAATCCGAAAGGACGGCCTTGGCACGTTCATGGATCACATCACGATTATGATCCCAGATGATGACCTTCACATCCCCATGGCCATGTTTCTCGAGGGACGGACCTAGATGATTTTTTATGAAGTCCCGTTCTTCTTCTCCCGTGTACAGGCATGAATCCCACACCTGCTTCGCTTCGGGTTCATTCTGGATCGTCAATCCCCAGATCCCGATCCCCTCTTCCTCCATCGCCTCTATGTACTTCGAGTAGTAGTCTGCCCATATGGATTGAAACTCGGGCAATAGTTTTCCTCCGTTGTTCATTTCACCGTTCGTTTTCATCCATGAAGGAGGACTCCACGGTGAAGCGACGATGGAAAGGTCCCCTCCAGCCACTTCCTTTGCTTCCTGGATAAGAGGTATCACAAGCTTCTTCTCCCGATCGATGGAGAAGCTCTCTAACGAAGTATCTCCATCTTCCACATACGTATAGTTCCCTAATGAAAAGTCACAGCTGTTGATGTGGGTCCGGCCGAAGCGGTAACCAAGTCCTTCTGCCGGATCGAAATAGCGGTGGATGATCTCTTTCCTTTTTTCCGGGCTGATGAGGGAAAGGCTGTGAGCCGCCGCTTCGGTGAATGCCCCGCCAAATCCCAGCATTTCCTGATATTTGCGCTCCGGATCGAGTTGGATGTGAGTAGAAGCACGCCCTCCAGAAAAAGAAACCGGTTCTTTTTCAGAGAACCGATCTCCTGTTTCTTTGGCTGTCAAAATCACCTTCATATTCATTGCGTTACTTCCTCAGCATTGGTATGAAGACCATGCTTCTGTTTATGATCCCGTATGACTTCAGCATAGCGGAACGCACTGTCTTTCCAGATCCGCTCCTGCGTATCGAAGTCGATATAGAGGATGCCGAAACGCTTATCATACCCGAAGCTCCACTCGAAGTTATCCATCAATGACCATAGATAATATCCTTGAATGTTCATGCCTTCTTCATTGAGGTCGGAAACCGCTTGAAGATGCAGATTCAAGTAGTTGACGCGTTCGTGATCATGTACTCTTCCATTTTCAAGAACATCGTCATAGGCCGCTCCGTTTTCCGTGATATAGATTGGCAGATCCGTATAATCTTGTCTCAGGCGACGGATGAGGTCCTTGAATTCATTCGGCGCGATGTCCCAGCCCATGCCTGTTTTTTCATAATCGGAATAAGCTCCCTTATGCATGAAATCATTGGCGGCACTGAACTCGACGATCCCGCGGCTGTAATAGTTGATCCCGAAGAAATCACATTCCGTTGAAATCAGTTCCATATCCCCTTCTTTTATAAAGTCATAAGAATGGACATATTTTGAGAATAAATTCATCATATCTTTTGGATATTCACCCTTGAATACGGGATCAAGGAACCAGCGATTCGAATATCCGTCCGCGTTGTTCGCAGCAAGAAGATCATTCACTGAATCCGTTTTTGGATACACCGGTGACAGGTTCAACGTGATGCCGATGTCGGTTTCAGATTTGAATTCTTTCTTCAGCAGTTCAACCGCTTTTCCGTGAGAGAGAAGCATATGGTGGGCCGCTTTCACTGCTTCATCCAGATTGGTATGACCCGGTGCATGGACCCCTTGATGGTAGCCAAGGAACCCTGCACACCAAGGTTCATTATGGGTGATCCATGAATCAACGACCCCATCAAGTTCCGTGAAGCAAGCTCTTGCGTAGTCCATGAACCATTCTACAGATTCACGGTTGACCCATCCTCCTTCTTCATGGGCCCACATCGGAAGATCCCAGTGATACAGTGTCACAGCAGGCTTGATTCCTTCTTCTTGAAGTCTTGCCGCCAATTTTTTATAAAAGTCCATCCCTTCCTGATTGTACTTCCCCTTCTCAGGAAAGATACGTGGCCAGGCAATGGAAAAACGATAGGTGTCTACACCAAGACGCTTGATATGCTGGATGTCTTCTTCGAATCGGTGATAGTGATCACAAGCGACATTACCATTATGCTGCTTATATACTTTCCCTGGAATGTCACAGAACATATCCCAGATGGATGGAGTTCTGCCTCCTTCATTATGTGCACCTTCGATTTGATACGATGATGTGGCGGTTCCAAACGTAAATGTTTGATCAAATTTCATAGGTCATTCTCTCCTCTATTCTTTGATTGATCCTGCTGAAATGCTGTTGACGATATATTTAGACAGGAATAGGAAGGCAATCATGATTGGTACGACTGAAATCGCGATTCCTAAGTACATTGAACCTAAATTTTGCGCTACTTGAGATCCCTTCAAGAATCCCATCAATACAGGTAGCGTATATTTCTCAGGTGAGAACAGGATGACGAGCGGCATGATGTAGTTATTCCATGATCCGATGTACGTGAAGATCGACATTGTCGCAACTGCCGGCATCATGATCGGAATCGCCACCGTATGGAAAATCTTGAATTCACTTGCCCCATCGATGCGGGCAGCTTCGATTAAACTTGGATGAAGCGTCGTCTGGATGTATTGTCTTAAGAAAAATACGACGAACGGACTTGCGATGGCCGGAACGATCAGTGGAATGAAGGAATCGAGGATCCCCAGATTCTTACTCAGTTCGTAGAAGCCGATCAGTCCCAATTGTCCTGGAACCATCATCATCACAAGCATGAAGACGAACAGGGAATTTTTCCCCTTGAATGTGTAAAAGGCAAATCCATAAGCAGTCAATGCTGAGAAATATCCTGATAACAAAGTCGTAAAGACTGAGATGATCAGACTATTCTTGAACCCAGACCAGATGTTTACGTACTCCATCATCGTCGTGTAGTTTTCAACTATAGAACTCCCCGGTATCAAGGTGAACCCTGAAAGAATCGCTTCATTTGATCTTGTCGCATTTACAAGCATCATAAGGAATGGAATGAAGCAGACAATCGTCATCAACACAAGTACGATGTAGATGATGCTCTTCACAATGGTATTTCTGGTCTTCAGTTTGGACTCATGTGGCAGAAGTTCGGGCATCGGCTTCTCTACCTTGGGAGTCGGTACATCTTTTCCAACGGCTGTTTTTCCCAACATGCTTTACACCTTCCTTGCTTGTTTGCGTTCATTACCATACATCCCTTTGAAGACAATCGCCGAGAAGATCAAGGTAATGACGAACAATCCATATGCGACAGCTGAAGCATATCCATAGTTATTGAACTTGAATGCCTGATTGTACAGATACAATACCATCGTATTCAGTGATCCATCAGGAGAACCGATACCGTCTGTCAGAAGCATTGGCAGATCAAATAATTGAAGCCCTCCGATCAGGGATGTGATCATGATATAAAGTAAGATCGGTTTTAATAATGGAATCGTGATTTTCGTGAACGTCTGCCATCTGTTTGCCCCGTCGATCAAGGCAGCCTCATAGTAGTCCTTCGAGATTCCCGAAACACCCGCCATGACGACGATGAACGAGTGTCCGAACCACATCCACGTAAGGATCAGGGAAACGGAAAGTTGTGCAGTCGCAGGCTCGTTCAGCCAATTAATCGGTTCTGATATAAGACCTATATTTAATAGAATCATATTTAATGATCCGTGCTGCCAGTCCAGCAGGATACCAAACAGCAGAGCGACCGAACTGATGGTGATTAAATTAGGTAAATAAAAGATCGATCTGAAAAATGCCAAACCTTTCAACTTCATTCTCATATCAGAGAAGATTAATGCGAGTACAAGGGCAAGACCAATTTGCAGGACAAAGTTGATTCCCCATATTTTCCACGTGTTAAAAAAGGCTTCTACAAAATAGCTGTCCGTGAGTAAACGGGTATAGTTGGCAAGACCGATGACTTCCGCTGTCCCGCTTCCTGAATAGTTCGTAAAGCTGTAATAGAATGTAAGAGCAACAGGATAAATACTGAATATTAAAAAGATGATCCAAAACGGGGCAATAAATAGATAACCATATCGATCTACTTTCTTCATTCCCCAGCCCCCCTAGTTGTTTAATAGATGATCGGCAGACGACATGAAGCCACGCCGCCTGCCAATGAATTTTTACTCTTTTAGTTTTTTGGTACTTTTATATCTGGATACGCATTTTGAACCTTTTTATAGAATTCTTTAATCGCATCGTCTTTGGATTTCTTTCCGTCCACATATTGTTGAACGGCATTTCCATAGAACGTATCAAGCTGTTGATCGTATTTTGTTACGATACCAGGCTCGATCTCTTTCGCCTGCTCTAGGAAGAATTGATAGTTGTTCTGTCCGCCAAGGAATTCACTGCTGAAATCGTCCTTGATTGCATTTGTTACAGGATTGTAGGCAAGGACATCGCCCGTTTCTTTCGCCCAATCTGTCAGGAATTCGTCATCCTGAGTCATCATTTTCACAAAGTCATAGGCTAGTTCTTTGTTTTCTGATTTGTTGTAAACCCCTAACCATGTTCCACCCCAGAAGTACGGGCTTGGTCCACTTGTAACGGCCCAGTCACCAGTTGTTTCCTTTACATTCGTTTTCAGAACACTGTGAAGTCCCCAAGTCGGAAGAACATAAGAGAATACTTGCGTTTCTTTTTCTTTACCGTTTTCTTTCATTTTGATCGGCTTATCCATCGCTTCGAACCATGATGGAGACCATTCTGCAGCAAGAGCTGTATAATTGTTTTCACGAAGTTTCTTTGCAGATTCCATATATTCGATCTTTTCATCTGTCAGTTGAAGTTCATTCTTATCGTTTACCCAAGGCTGTGGATTATCTCCTTGAGAGAACCAGCGGATTGAACCTTCATCCGGGAACATGCTGAACCCTTTTTCTTTCATCTTTTCAGCCACTTTGAACACATTGTCCATCGAGTTCATCATGTTACCTACTTCTGTTGGATCATCAGTACCAAGCACTTCTTTCGCAATGCTTCTTCTGTAGAAGATTCCACCAGGAGTCGTCTGCCATGATAAAGCCCTTACATTTCCGTCTTTATCTTTACCTAAGTCAAATACATAAGGTACATATTTATCTTTGATTTCATCAACGTTGTATGGTTTCTCTGATAAGTTTTCCCAGTAGCCAGCGTCCACCCATTGCTTAAGGAACGCGATTTCTCCTGTGAAGACATCAGGTGCCCCAACTCCGCTTTCTAGAACAGGCTTTAATTTCGTCGGATAATCGGCAATCGGAACGATCGTCAATTCTACTTTTACACCATTTTTCTCTTCAAACTTTGTGATCGGTTTCTTCAATTCATCCGTGAAGGACCATACCTTTAAATCTACGTCTTTATCTTTTGAGCTACCCGACGACTTGGAATCTCCCGAACAGGCCGAAAGCACCCCTGCAACCAGTACAACCGTCATGAATACTGCCAAAATCTTCTTCATTTTAATCCCCCTTTTTCATTTATTACTATAGAAACGAAAGCGGTTTCGGTTTTCTTCAATTAAAAATTTCGAAACCGGTTTCGAAATTCCTGAAAAAATATAAGATTATTTCTTTTTTTCTTTTTTTACCATTGTACAAGATTCCCTGATAATGAGTTCCACCGGGATGACTTCTGTAGTTAACAACTTCTTCTTCTGGATGATCTGTTTCATCAGGAGTTGCCCCGCACAAGCACCGATCCGGTCCGTATCCTGTCTGACCGTGGTCAGCTTCGGTGTGAGATAGGAAGCCATTTCGATATCATCATACCCGATGATGGAGAGATCCTCTGGAATCCTTAATCCCTTCTCTTTGATGGCTTCCATGGCACCGATGGCCATGTGATCACCTGCAACGAAGACTGCTGTTGGGACTGTTTCCATTGCGAGAAGCTTTTCCATTGCGGCTTTTCCTTCTTCAATCGAGAACATACCGCCATTGACAAGGTAGCCTTCTTGAATGGCCAGTTCCTGTTCTTCCATGCCCTTCGTGAAGCCTTTGATCCGCTGTGCTCCCGCATCAATCGACGGATCTCCTGAAATATGAGCGATTCTGGTATGGCCCAGCGAATGCAGATATTTGACGGCCAATCTGCCACCCTCAATATTATCGGAATAAACAACAGAGCAGTTCTGATTGCTCATGTCGATTACGACAATCGGCAGGTGACTATTGATCATATCCTGCACCTGCGGGTCGTGTGGATCTGAGCAGATCACGACGATTCCATCCACTGCACGATATAAGAAATGCTCCAGGTAACTGGTATCCCTATTTCGCAGATTCCTTGATGCGAAAATCAAATCATACCCTTCCCGTTCCACATACTTGCGGAAACTTTCAATAAGGGCGCTGAAGAAAGGATGTTTCAATCCGACCTCGTTGTCCTCTGCAAACATGACACCGATCGTCCAGGATTTCTTCGTTGAAAGGGACTGGGCATGGGCATTGGGTAAATAACCCATTTCAGCCGCTGCATCGAGGATTTTTTGCTTCGTCTTTTGACTCACATCAGTATAATTGTTAAGAGCCTTTGAAACGGTCGTACTGGAGAACCCAGTGCGTTTTGCTAAGTCATAGATTGTAACCATTACTGTCTCCTCTTCATCGAAAGCGCTTTCGTTAATTGTTATTATAGTCCAGACTTTTGATGGAATCAATACTATTTTTAGAAAACTTTAATAATTTCTTGGCTTTTTTTATTAATGACATACAAAGAAAGCAGCCCCCCTAACGGACTGCTTTCTTCTCAAACTATTCTTTCACTACTTTACGTTTACGTCCACCGATCTTCCCTTTGATTTTCATCAGGATTTCGTACACGATCGGCACGATGACAAGCGTTAAGAGCGTCGAGCTGGTCAATCCGCCGATAACGGTTACCCCGAGACCTTTCGAGATCAATCCGCTTCCTTCAAGACCGAGTGCCAGTGGGAACAGTGCTCCGATTGTGGCAATGGCCGTCATAAGGATCGGACGAAGTCGGGTGGAACCGGCTTCTAGCAAGGCTTCACGTGTGGATAGACCTTCGTTTTCTTTATGAATCACACGATCGACTAAAACGATCGCATTGGTGACGACGATACCGATCAGCATAAGTGCTCCGATCATAGAGGAGATACTGATCGTTTCCCCTGCAATCAATAACGCTACCAATGCTCCGATAATCGTGAATGGCAGTGAGAACAGGATGGCGAATGGTGCAAGACCGCCGCCGAATGTGATGACAAGGATCAGGTAAACAATCGCAATGGCTGCAAGCATCGCTAATCCTAATTGTGTAAAGGATTCTTTGATGTCTTCCGTTACCCCGCCCATGTTCACGTCGATACCGGATGGGACATCCATTTTATCGATTTCTTTCTGGATATCCTGGGATGCCTTCGAGACATCGTCGGTTTTCAGTTCTCCACTCACCTGAGCAAAGACTTTTCCGTCCCGTCGTGAAACAGTATCGGACGTTTTACCTTCCTGGACTTTAACAACGTCTTTAATTGGAACTTCCATACCCAGTGGTGACTGGATGGTCTTATCCGTTAAGTCGCTGATGCTTTCATATTTTTCTTTCTCGACATCCAGATAGACATTTACTTCTTCGCCATCTTTTTCAATGGTCGTGAGAACCGGGCGCTGACGTGTCTGACCAAGCTCCATGGCGATTTGACCTGCTGAGAGGCCAAGTTCGCTCAGCTTCTCCTGATCTGCGATGAACGAGTACTCATCATAGGATTCGGAAATGCTTGATCCGACTTTTTTGAAGTCCTTCTTGTCTTCCATCATGCCTTGGATATCGTTGACAACAGGTTCGATGTCTTTCAGGGTTTCCCCGTATACGTACACGACAATTTCATTGCTGCCGGCACTTGCAGAGAAGTCCTGTGAAGCCCATTCCCCTTTATCAGTTGCTTTTTGCAGGTCTTTGATGACCTTTTCTTTTTCTTCAGAGAAATTCTCTGTATCGCCTTTATATTGAACATAGAAGATGGCATTATTGTTGCTTCCCGGACTCATCGGGTTTTCACCGCCGACAGAGTACTGAATGGTTTCAGCCCCTTTACGGCCTTGGAAATACTCCTCTGCATCCTGAGCAATGCTTTGAACATCCTCTTCTGTCTGACCAGGATCCGGTTTATACGTCGCCATGATCATTTTCTCTTCATCTGATGGAAGGAAACTGACTCCAATCAATGGAACCAGGAACAAGCTTCCGGCCAACATGGCGATGGCAAGAATCGAGGTAATGATCTTATGGTTCAGCGTCCAATTCAATACGCCTTTATACCAGTTCGCTAAACGGCTTTTCTTCTCTACATGTTTCTTGCCTACGCCCTTTTTAAACATGGAGTGAGCAAGCATCGGTACGATCGTAACGGCTACAAGAAGGGAAGCCAGTAGAGCAAACACAATCGTTAAGGCAAATGGAAGGAATAGTTCCCCGATCATTCCCTGAACCAATCCTAACGGAAGGAAAACGGCAATCGTGACAATTGTAGAAGACGCAATCGGAACGAACATTTCTTTGGTTGCTTCACGGATCAGGTCTTTTCCTTTCAGCATTTCACCTTTCAAGGACATTCTTCGATAGATATTCTCCACTACAACAATTGAATCATCAATGACACGACCTATGGCCACCGTCATCGCCCCAAGGGTCATGATATTCAATGTAATGTCCATCTGTTTTAATAGTAAAATCGCAATTAATAAAGATAATGGAATTGATACGACTGAAATGAGTGTCGACTTGATATCCCGTAAGAACAGGAGGATGATGATGACCGCGAATACGGCACCGAATAAGGCTTTATTCAGCATGGTGCTGACAGATTCTTCGATCGGTTCACCCTGGTCAAAGGTAGAAATGATTTCTACACCATCAATGTCTTTTTCAAACGTTTTGACTTTATCTTTTACGGCATTGACAACATCCACCGTATTGGCGTCTGCCGTTTTCACCACCTGAAGTCCGATGGATTCTTTTCCGTTTGTTCTTGAAATGGATTCTGCTTTACCAACCAGTTCAATATCAGCAATATCTGAAAGTTGAATGGTTGGGATCTTCATGCCTTCAGGTGCTGCTCCAGCAGGAGGTGCTTGTGGCGTTTGCCCCTGTGCAGAAGGCTGTTGCTGCCCTTGTGCCGAGGCTCCATCAGTGCTTGGAGTCACAGGAATCTTCATTTCTTTCAAATCTTCAATCGTCGTGATGTTTCCGTCGACCACGACGGATTTCTGGCTATCTTTGAACGTGTACAATCCTAATGGGGCCGTCACGTCCGAGCCTTTGATCATATTTTTAACCGTTTCTTCTGTTAGCCCGTACTTAGCAAGCTTACCCTCATCAAAGACAAGCCGAGCCTCTTGTACCTGCTGTCCTGAAGCCTGTACAGAAGCTACCCCTTCCACTCCCTCGAGTTCCGGAACAATCGTATCTTCTACTGTAGAGGTCAATTGTGCCAACGATTGGTCTTCATTCGCTACACTGAGAGCGATGACCGGAAAGGCGTTAAAGTTGAGTCTTGAAACTTCCGGCTCATTGACTCCATCCGGAAAAGGAAGATCGGAAAGAGCTTCTTCCACTTCGGTCTTGGCTTCATCCATATCTTTTGAAAACTTGTATTCTATCTGAACGGCTGAAGCATTCTGGTAAGAGGTAGAGCTGACGACATTTACCCCATCTAAATTCTTCAAGCGTTTTTCAATTGGTTCTGAAACCTCGGCTGCGACATCTTCCGGCGTAGCGCCAGGATACACGGTTGTCACACTGACAATCGGGGTATTGATGTTCGGCAGGGTTTCAAGCTTCATATTAAATCCTGAATATAAGCCTGCCACAATGACGATGATCGTCATCAGCCAAACAGCAAACTTATTCTTAAGTACGAAATTAATAATACTGTTCACGTTGTATTCATCCCTTCTCTCTTAATCTGACCGACTAGTCATAACACAATCTAATATAACTGACCATACAGTCATAAGTCAATATACTTACAAAACAAAAGGTTTATTTTTTGTGACCAATCGGTCATAATATACGTAAGGAGTTTACCAAGGAGAGGAAAGCATGAAGGAAAAAGAAAAATTAATCATTGAAACATCCATTAAGCTTTTTGCCACGAAAGGGTTCAACGCTACCTCCGTGCAGGAAATCGTGAATGAATGTGATATATCGAAGGGTGCCTTCTATTTATATTTCAAATCAAAGGAAGCCCTGCTGCTAGCTATCATGAATTACTACTTCACCATGATCACGAATAAAGTGAACGAGATCGAGAACGAGGTTTTATCACCATACGATAAATTCCAAAAGCAATTAGAATGTCAGCTGATTGAAATCTGTAAACATAAAGAGTTCATCATCATGCAGATCAGGGAGAACGCCATGCCGTTCAATGATGAAATCCATGATCTCTTAAGCGAGATGAAGATGAACACTCACCGGTATTACCGAAGAAGATTATTCGGGATATATGGAAAAAAGATCGAGCCCTACTTCTGGGACATTACCATGATGATTCAAGGTTTTTTCCATTCTTATTTAGAACTGGTGATGCTGGATAAAATTGATCTGGACTTTTCATACCTATCCCATTTTATATTGAAACGAACCGATGACCTTGTGGATGGTTTGCTCAAAAGTGGAGACAAACCGGTGCTATCCTTTGAAAAATTGGATGACCTGGTTAAGGACTTTACCTCTTCTACCAGAATCAATGAGTCGACACTCATTCACATGATCCAGGATGCTCTGGAGGTATCTGAGGAAGAGAATATCCGGATTTCCCTTGAAGTTATTAGAGAAGAAATACAAAAAGACGAAACCCGCCCCGTCGTCATTAAAGGAATGCTTGTGAATCTGGCTGAAGATTCTTCCATGAAGCACCTTATGAATGCTTTGAGGCATTTTTATCAAATACAATAATGAAAGACCCGCTTCCGACGCGGGTCTTTCATCATTTTCCCCTATTCACTAAAGCTCCTGGATCTGCTCCGATTCATGTATGATCACTTCTTGATTGAACGTCCCTACCGCCGCCCGGTACATGCCATAGGCCACCTGTTTACCCTGTATGCTTCTGTATCGTTTCAACCTGCCTACCATGACAGGGCGTACGGCTCTAGAAAAGATTTCCCCGGCTTTTTCACCAAATCGGAATTCCTGCCTCTCCCCCAGTAAAAGGGATGGCCTGAATATGTGAAGGGAAGGATAAAGAAGTTCTTTCAATTCCTTCTCCAAATTCCCTTTGACCTTACTATAAAAAAACGGTGATTCCGGACTTGCACCAATCGAGGAGATCACGAGATATTGCTTTGCTCCATGCGCTTTCCCAAGCTTCCCAAGTTGAACGGGATACTCGTAGTCCACTTTTTTAAAAGCGTGTTTCGTCTTGGCTTTCTTAATAGTGGTTCCGAGGCAGCAAAACACATCATCAATTTCCTCATGGGGCAGAAGCTTCATCCCATCAAATGAAATAATCCGTTCATCGAGCTTCTCATGCTTCACCCCGCTATCCCTTCTCACAAAAGAAATCACCTTTGTGTATTCTGGACTCTTTAGGAGTATATCAACCAGGTAGGAACCGACCAGGCCGGTCGCCCCTGCGATTAAGGCTACTTTAGACACATTATTTCCCCCTCTCTATATGGGTGATCTTTCTTAAGTATAATGCATTTCCGTATAAAATCCTTATGTAACCACTAATGTCTTCTCACTATAGCCAGTGGCCGGTTCCAACTGCAAAGGCGTTAATCAACGTTTGGTGATTAACGCCTTTCGGTTACCCCTATAACTCCTCATCCTCAAAAAACTGCTGTAATCTCTCCTCTTGCTCAGGACTCGCTTTTTCTGCCGCATAAGGATTATCTTTTACACCTTGTGTATCCAGATTTGTTTTGATGGCGAAAAATGGACCTTTTGGTTCTTCGGCAATGACACGGTCATTCAACTCGTTGAAGTCCGGCATATCTTTATTTCCTTTATCCATCTTAACTTGCCCCTTCCCGGCTTCTATCCGTATTCTTATAAGCAATCAAAACGATGTCTTCGGCAGATTGCTGACAAAGTTCACTTTCCATACTTTTCACTTTATTCAAGGCATCTTCAGACAAATCCGCTACGGGATATTCTTTCATATCCGCCCCCTCCTATCCATTCTCATTTGCTTGACCGATGACTTTCTCAGCAATGACGCCATTTCCTTCTTCCACCGCATGATGTTCTTCCAAGGATTCTCCTGGAACGTAGACCTGGCACGGATTGCGTCGCCGGTCATTCATGGTGAATTCAGGATTTAATGGGGTGTCCATAAGCACATCTTCCGATTTCTTGTCGTTACTCATTTGTACCACCTCCACTATTTAGTATGGCTAGTGGCATGAGAATCATTCCACTATAAAAGGCGCCTGAGCAACGACAGTCGCTCAGGCGCCTTTCATCATGTTAAACCCATGTATAATCCTTTCCCCAGCTTTCCCTGGCAAGGACCTTGATTTCGTCGACTATTTCATTCTCCACCGCAAATGCATCACCCTGCTCATACGGATTGTAGTGGAAGGCATAGAGCCGGGAGACGAACTCATGGAACGGAAGGGAGCATTCTCCCTCCAATTCGCCGTTTTCCATAACGGAAGGTTCGATTCCCTGGCCCCAATTCTGCGAACCGTCGTTGTTCGGATTATAGAAATAAATCCGATACTCACCCTTCGGATCCTGTGTGATCCGGAGAATGGATACGGCGTGGAATCCAAGGAGCTTCCCGTGGACATTCGTGATGAAAATCCCTACCGGATTCGGATAGATCAATCCGTAATCATCATTGTATTCCGGATGATGGGTGGCATAAAACAGTCTGACAAAACCAGGATAATCAGATATGAGCCCTGTCAATGGATCGATCACCGTGCTGAATCCTTTTTGGACCCAGTCACCATAAAACTCCGGATTCACCCAGCGATGTCCATCTTCGCCTCTAAGGGAAACCCTTCTCATCATTTCACTATAAATCCGGTCAAGGTGAGGAACGAGAACCAGTGAAACGGGATCAAGTTCCTGATGAAGTTCAGGTGCCAATCCTCCGCTCAAGTCCTTAGAATGAACAGGTGTCCCTTCAAACATGATATCGATGTCGCCGTCTCTTGCCGCCCTCGGGATCAGTTCAAGCAGATACCCGGGAGCATGCTGCGCCCAAAGGCTGATTCCCCGCGCTGTTTGACACGTTGGGTTAAGCCCCTGTCCGATGCCGATAGGCTGTCCGAGGACATTGATCACCCCTGCAAGGAGAACGGAATTTGCGGTGATGCCGTCTCCCGTTTTACACGAATTCATAAGCGTCTTTCTCACTTCTGCCCTGATATCAAGTTCGATTAGTCTTTTGAGTCCCGGTGAAACGGGGGAATAAGAAAGAACCCCTCGTTCAAGCATGAGAGCAAGCCCGTATACAGACTGCTTTGTGGCCGGGAAGATCGCCACTTTCACTAGTTGAAAAACAAGCTCGGTATTTTCATCAAGGTTTGCTTTTCCTTTATCATTCAACTGAAGTGCGGCGGGTACAAGCTCAGGCAATTTTCTGCATAAATATCTCAGAAGAATGGCGTGCTGAGGAGCGACCAACCCTGTTTCGCGCATGGATCCGGCGAACGAAATGGCCTCCTTCTCCAGTTCTTCATGGGAAACCTCCATTAACTTCTTACGATATTCACCCGGCTGGACAATATTTTTACTCAAAGGGGACGGACCTTCAATGGCGGATACGTATTTCTCCAATACCAGTCGTTCCGCTGCACTAAGGTCGGAATGAAGCATTTTCTTAGCGGTCTCAATCATGGAAACGGTTCGTTTCACCATGATGGGTCTCTGTGCAGTCAACCGTTCGATTTCTTTGATCAGCGTAGTCGTAAGGGCTTGGTAAGACAATTTATCCGAAAGAAAGTGAAACAACTCTGTAGCCCTTTCACTCTGCTCCCCTCCTTCAATCCGCGCCGCTTCCGTCGCTTCCGGGAAAAGCAGGTTCAGGTTCAGCACCATTACTTCGTTCAGGAAATCCTGTGCCATCTCTGCCGTGACATCGGGATGTTCATATTGGGCTTCTGCAATCGAAAGCATCCTGAGTTCGCTCAGTATTTCGATAATCGAAGGCAGCCCCTTCGCCTGCAGGGATCCCGCCACAAGAGGCGGTTGAAGCTTGGATGCTTTTTCCCATGGACCGTCCTGGAATACCCCCGCTTTTTCAAAGCGGCTTGCACTTTGGTATAAAATCCCGAGCCCTTCGTCCGTATCCAGTAACCTCTGTGCTTCCTGATAGACGTCCGTTTGATACATAGATTTCGCAAATGAAGCTGCACTCTCCAATTCATTCAGTGCCAGCAAAAATCGTTCTTCCAGCTTAGAAGTTAATTCAAAAGCCATTTCAAAACTCCTTTATCGATCAGAATATCGGATAGGTTGTTTACACAAAGATGAACGATCTAAATATAAAAATTAAATTGTTCGTATTCCTTTAAAAGGTCCCTCATGACTTCGCTGTCTTCCCCATAAAAGAAAATCGTCCCGTAATGGTTCCCGAACCCGATTCGCTGAGCCACTTTTCCCTGGGCAGGACTGAACATATCATGCTTCTCGAAATAAGGATGGTTTTCCAGTTCGTCAGGTACCTCAAGCTTCTCGACATAATTCACATGGGGATGCACCATTAGACAACCCGCATGGGCTTTCGCTTTCTCACCTGTCGAAGGGAAGAATTCTCTTAACTCCTCTTCGGTTGTATTTGGGTCACCGCATAAAATCTGAGCCTGATAAGCGTTAAATCCATACGCCCGTTCAATCAGATCAAAAATATGCCCACCAGGCACCCTTGCTGCGACTTCACCGAAATGAAGGGTCCCATCGGATGTTATGAAATATTCAGGATGGATCACGCCATATTCAATTTCAAACGCATCAATGAGCTTTTGAATCGCCTCACGGATGATCGGGCGTTTTTCTTCAAGAGTGGGAGAAGCCGGTACGAAATTGGAATATCCCAATCGCACATATTCCGTTATATTTAAAAATTGGATTTTCCCTTTATGGATGAACGCTTCGCACGAGAATTCCTGACCGTCTAAATGACTCTCCATCAACAACGGGAATTCAGAATCGGTGAGCGCATCGATATCTTCAGGGTTCTCGATGGCGCGGTGGCCCACGGAGCCTGCTTTATCAAGAGGTTTGACATGAATGGGATCGTTCTTATCTCCTTCCACTTTCAAAAGGGCTTCATTCACCCTCTTCAAGAAGCGTCTTACATCCTCTTTATCCCGCGCCTCTTCAAATACACCCACTTTGATTCCCGCTATTTGGGCTTTTCGCTTCATCATCCCTTTATCCCTTAATAGGAGAGAGCGATTGAAGACGCGTGGTTCGCTGCGGAAACGGGAATTCAAAGCCCCGGCCCACTCCACACATTCTTCATATAAGGGGATGGCCACTTCAGCACCGAGTGACTTCAGCTGTTTATATAGATGATCAGAACCTTCGTTCAAGCGATCAAAGTCCCAGCCGATAAAAGCGATATCATGCTTTTCAGCGTATGCTTCGAAATCCGGAGGCCCTACGACTACGAATGGCCTGTTCAGTTTGGTGCACGCTTCGATTGCCGGCAGGCTCCAGCCGATGAGTGCCGTTAAATAGGGTTTGGTTTTATCCTTCACGCTCTGTTCTGCTTGCTGCAATTCAAGTTGATCTAATCCCATAGTTTCCTCTCCCTTTTTCACGTATTTATTCAGATTCCTCTTTAGCATAACAAAGCACTTTGAGATAATGAAGTATTATGCTGAATTTTCAATCTATTCGACAAATAAAGTGATAAACTGACAAAATTAACGAAAAATAAAACCCCCGATGCAGCAAGCACCGGGGGTTCATCTACACTCTATTATTCACCTAAATCGACATTATGATATACCTGTTGTACATCTTCCAGGTCTTCAATCGCATCAATCATTTTTTCAAATTGAGCTTGATCGTCTTCAGAAAGTTCAACATCATTCTGAGCTAGCATCGTTAGTTCTGCCACTGTAAAATCGGTGATACCGGCACCTTTAAATGCTTCTTGAACAGCATGGAATTGATCCGGCTCGGCATAAACGATGACGGAATCATCTTCTTCGATGATATCACGTGCGTCCACGTCCGCTTCCATGAGGATCTCCATTACGTCTTCTTCAGACTTTCCTTCGATGCCGATGACGGCTGTCGCATCGAACATATACGCTACAGATCCACTCACGCCCATATTCCCGCCATTCTTACCGAAAGCGGCACGCACTTCGGATGCTGTACGGTTGACGTTGTTCGTCAATGCATCCACGATGACCATGGATCCATTCGGTCCGAAGCCTTCATAGCGCAGTTCGTCATAATTTTCTTCTGAACCGCCCTTTGCCTTTTCGATGGCACGATCGACGATGTGTTTCGGTACGCTATACGTTTTCGCACGTTCAAGAACGAATTTCAACGTTTGGTTAAGCTCGGGATCCGGCTCACCCTGCTTCGCCGCCACATAAATCTCACGGCCGAATTTCGCATATATACGACTCGTATTGGCATCTTTAGACGCTTTCTTTTCTTTAATATTATTCCACTTACGTCCCATATCGTTTCACTCTCTTTCATTTATCTATGGATAGTTTCTGATCATAAAAGGTATATTCGATTCTATTATACATGAAACGGACACCTTTTGGCTAAGTGATTCCCTTCCGTCCTGTTCCGAAAAAAAGCCGACTCAGATGAGTCAGCTTTTTTCCTGGTAAGCACTGATGGCTTCGTATTCCTCTTCCAGCAAGCGTGGTAAACGAATGAAGATTGGCATGAGTTTAGTGTAAGCTTCCGTCGCTTTCGGGTCGGGCTGATGGGAATGAACGGACCCTACCATTTCACTTACTGCTTCCAAAGAGTCGATCATTCCACTGCCGTACATCCCGAGTACAACGGCACCAAGGCATGAGCTTTCGAAGCTTTCCGGTACTTCCACTTCCTGGTCGAATACGTCGGCAAGCATTTGACGCCATAATTCAGAACGTGCGAAGCCTCCTGTCGCCTGCACCCGTTTCGGGGTACCGATTAGTTCCTCCAGGGCGAGGAGCACACTGTATAAGTTCATGACGATCCCTTCAAGGACCGCACGGATCATATGCTCTTTTTTGTGATGCATCCCGAGTCCGAAGAAAGATCCGCGGGCTTTTGCATTCCAAAGGGGAGCCCGTTCACCGGCCATATAAGGATGGAACAGGAGTCCTTCTGATCCCGGCTCTATTTTGGCTGCAATGTCCGTAAGAACTTCATAGGGATCCTTCCCTAATCGTTTCGCCACTTCCACCTCTCCGGAAGCAAGTTCGTCCCGGACCCATCTGAAGATCATCCCGCCATTGTTCACGGGTCCGCCGATCACCCAGTGCTTTTCCGTCAGGGCATAGCAGAAGATCCGGCCTTTCGGATCGGTCACCGGACGGTCCGTCACGGCACGGATCGCCCCGCTTGTTCCGATTGTCACAGCGACCACTCCAGGCTCGATGGCATTCACGCCAAGATTCGATAGAACGCCGTCACTTGCCCCTACGACAAATGGCGTATCGGCAGGTAAGCCGAGCAGTTCGGTATATTCAGACTTCAACCCGACGAGGCTTTCCGTTGTGGATACCGGAGTCGATAACTGATCCTTTGTGACGCCGGCCACTTTCATGGCTTCCTCATCCCAAGCCAGGTTTTCCAGATGGAACATCCCCGTAGCAGATGCAATGGAATAATCCACGACATATTTACCGAACAAGCGATGGAAGACAAATTCCTTAATCGAAATGAATTTTGCAGCTTTATCGAACAATTCCGCCTTTTCATCCTTCAGCCAGGCAAGCTTCACAAGGGGTGACATCGGATGGATCGGTGTACCGGTCCTTCTATAAATCTCCATACCGTTCATTTCTTTCTTGATCTTCTTCGCCCATGAAGCACTTCGGTTATCCGCCCATGTAATGGAAGGGGTCAATGGCTGGTCTTTTTCATCCACAAGGATCAAACTGTGCATGGCGGAACTGAACGACACGAACGAAATCGTTTCTTCCGTACTTGAAGTCACTTCCTTGATGCACTTAAGGACAGCCTGAAAAATTTCTTCAGGATCCTGTTCAGCCGTCCCCGGGGTTGGTGTATGTAATGGATATTCGATTCCGTGACGCTCGATCGCTTTTCCTTCTTTATTAAATAGTACCGCTTTTGTACTGGTGGTCCCGATATCGACACCAATCATGAATTCTGACATCTTCGTTCCTCCTAAATAAATAGAGAAAAGGAAGAAGCGACATGGCTCTTCCCTCTTCTGCTATTATTCTAACCTATTTTAGCTGATGAATATCCCTAAAATGAACGCAACGGCAAAACCTACAAAACCAATGAGGGTTTCCATCACTGTCCAAGATTTTAACGTGTCTTTTACATCTAATCCAAAGTAACGGTTCACTAACCAGAAACCACTATCATTCACATGGGAGAAGACTGTCGCCCCTGAAGCGATGGCAATAACCATCAAACCAAGAACGGGACCTTGCATACCAAGGGTTTCGATCAGCGGGCTCATCAATCCTGCAGCTGTTACCATGGAAACAGTCGCTGAACCTTGAGCGACACGAACGACCATGGCGATCAAGAAGGCAAGGGCGATCGGCGGCAGGCTTGAACCAGCCATCATATTTCCTAATACTTCCCCTACACCGGAGTCGATCAATACTTGCTTGAATACTCCACCGGCACCTGTTACAAGAATGATGATCCCTGCAGGCTCAAGTGCTTTCGTTGCAATGTCCTGTACTTCCTGGCGGGAATATCCGCGCTTCGTACCTAATAGAACGAACGTCAACAGCGTTGCAATCGTTAAGGCTACGAATGGATGTCCTAAGAAAGTCAGGATGGAACGAATCGTGTTTCCTTCATCCAGGATAACACCCGAAAGCGTATTCAATAGAATCAATACTAAAGGAATCGAGATAAGAGAAGCAATCAAAGCAAAACTCGGAAGCTCTTTATCGTACTCTATTTCTTCAGCCTGCATATAGTCAGGAACCACTGCATGAATTCGTTTTGAGATCCATTTTGCAAAAAGTGGACCAGCGATGATCATGGATGGAACACCGGCAATCGCACCAAACAGGATGACCCATCCAAGGTCCGCCCCGATCAAGTCAGCAACCGCGATCGGTCCCGGAGTTGGTGGGATGAAGCTATGTGTTACGGCAAGACCTGCAAGTAATGGAATTCCATAGTACAGAAGTGACTTGCCTGTTTTACGTGCCAATCCGTATACAATCGGTACAAGAATGATGAATCCTACATCAAAGAATACTGGAATAGCAACCAGGAAACCTGTGATACCAAGGGACCATTGTGCCTTATCTTCCCCGAATTTGTTAATCAGTGTCTGAGCCAGTCTTTCCGCTCCCCCTGATACTTCAAGCATGCGTCCGAACATCGCACCTAAACCAACGACAACGGCGACAAATCCGAGGGTCCCGCCCATACCGCTCTGTATCGATGCCACTACTTCCTGCAGCGGCATGCCGGCGGCGATCCCTACGATTAAACTTACTAATAATAGGGCAACAAAAGCGTGAAGCTTTGTTTTAATAACTAAAAATAATAAAAGAAAAATTCCGGCCAGTGCCACTAAAATGAGCATTTGATCTGACATTGTGTATCCCTACCTTTCTTCTCTCACGGCAGTCCTGCTGCCAAATTTTTATACCATATGATCCTGCTTATTTGTTCCCGGCGGTCAAGTAAAGCGTTTGCAAAACACTCTATGTAACTATGACTCTCTCATTTCAGTAAGAGAGGCCTTTTCGAGGGAATAAAATGAGCAGGAAAATTATTTTCCGTCTATCTCTATTATAAAAAATATTTTTCTATTTGCAACCGTTTACAGAAATTATTTTTATTTTTCTTGTAATCTTGTATAATAAAACTATGAAAACCCTTACAGGAGTGGTGTCAATGAGTCAACATCAACATTGTTTAGCAAGTATCCGTTCTCACTATCCACAGTTCAGTGTGACGGAAAAAAAAATTGCCGACTATATACTTGAAAATCCGAATGAAATCATCCATTCCACGATCAATGGTCTGGCAGAAGACTTGGGAGTGGCGGACTCTACTGTCTTCCGCTTTTGTAAACGAATCGGCTTCAAAGGCTATCAGGCGATGAAAATCGCTCTTGCCTCAGAAATCGTGACTGGGCTTAAGGATATTCACGAACGCATCGATGAAGGCGACACGGCGCAAACGATCGCCACAAAAGTATTCAGGTCCAATATCAAAACCATCGAAGACACTTTGATGGTGGTGGATGAGAAAAAGCTGATGAGAGCCGTGGACATGATGAGCACCGCCCGTTCCATCGAGTTCTTCGGAAGCGGCGGGTCCGGCGTCATCGCCCTTGATGCTTACCATAAATTCATCCGGACCGGCCTGCGCGTGCATGCGGCAAGTGACAGTCATATTCAGCTGATGACCGCTTCCCAGATGACGAGTGACGATTGTGCTGTGTTCATATCCCACTCGGGGTCGACGAAGGATATTCTCCAGCTTCTAGACATTGTGAAAGAAACCGGGGCCAAGACCATCTGCATCACCAATTTCGCCAAGTCCCCATTAAGCCAGAGGGTCGACACACCCCTCTTCACCGTTTCAGAGGAAACCGACTACCGTTCAGAAGCTCTGTCGTCCCGCATTGCCCAATTAACACTGATTGATGCACTTTATGTAAACTTAATGATGATGAGGGAAATGGAAGGACAGGATGCCCTCCGGAAGATGAGGAAAGCCATTTCAGTTAAAAGGCTATAAAAAAAGGTTGATCAGTTCAGAACTGATCAACCTTTTTTTATTTTAATCCAAGTGACTCATCAGAGATGCCTCATACTCCGTCACTGCTTCATCCAGCATGTGAAGACCGGCGTCGATCTGCTCTTTTGTAACCGTAAGGGGTGGAATCATGCGGATCACTTCTGAGTGATTTCCGCATAGATAAAATAAAACCCCTTTCTCAAGCGCCCGATCAAGGATGTCCATCAATCCTTCCTGATTCGGTTTACCCGTCTTTGGATGGACGATTTCAATCCCGATCATCAAACCAACCGCCCGGATGCTGCCGATCACAGGATGTTTTTCTTTCAACTTCTCGAGCCTCGAAACGGCGTATGCACCCATCGTCTTCGTATTATCAAGGAGTCTTTCCTCCTTCATGACTTCAAGGGTGGCAAGACCGACAGAGCATGCGATCGGGTTCCCGCCGAACGTCGTCCCATGACTTCCAAGCGGCCACTGTTTCATCAGCTTATTGGACGCCACCGTCGCGCTCAGGGGAAGACCCGACGCAATACCTTTCGCGATCGCCATGATATCCGGTGTCACATCGAAGGTTTGTGCCGCAAACCAATTACCCGTACGTCCGAATCCCGTTTGGACTTCATCGAAAATCAGTAATATATCATGCCGGTCACAAATCTCCCTTACCTTCTTGAGCCATGCTTTCGGAGGAACGATGTATCCCCCTTCCCCCAACACCGGTTCTAAAATGACACACGCCACTTCTTCAGGAGTGACCTGGTGATCAAAAAGCGTTTCAAAATCCTTCTCAAGCTTGCTGACGACATACCGGGCAGAATCCTCTCCCTCGGGACACTCCCCTTCATTCGCATACGGAATTTGATAGGTTAATCCTGAAGGCTGCATGAACTTCCGATACTTACTCTTTGAGGTCGTGACACTAAGTGCACCCAATGATCGCCCATGAAAACAACCTGTAAAGGATATGACATAAGGACGCTTCGTTACATATTTAGCAAGCTTGATCGCCCCTTCGATGGCTTCAGTCCCGCTGTTGGCAAAGAAGAAACTATCCAGGTCCCCGGGTAGGATTTCTGCCAGTTCATCCGCCAGGCGAAGGATCGATTCGTACATGATGACGCCTGAAGGACCGTGCATCAGACCATCCGCTGCATCTTTGATCGCCTGGACGATTTTCGGGTGGCGATGACCCACATTCGTCACGGCGATGCCAGAGGTGAAGTCAAGATACTGTTTTCCGTCAAGCCCATAGTAGTAGCACCCTTCTTCTTTCACCACCGGCAGATTTGGATGATCCTTTGCCATACTCGGTGCCAGACGCTCCGGCATCCTCTCGATAAGCTGTTCAAACGTTCGTTCCATTTCAGTACCCCCAGAAATTCTTATTGTATAATGCTAGATTGTCGAGGTATTACATAAAGAAAAAGTGCGCCAGTAATGCGACGATTGGCAGCGTGATGATGGTTCGTTGGATGAAGATGATGAAGAGATCCAAGAAGCTGATGGGAATCTTGGATTTAATCAGCAGGATCCCGATTTCAGACATGTAGATTAATTGCGTCAAAGACATGGCTGCGATCACAAATCTCGTTAACTCACTTTCGATCCCGCTCCCCACCACTGCAGGCAGGAACATATCGGCAAACCCGACGATCATCGCAGGGGCAGCATCAGCAGCCTGCGGGATTTGCAATAGCTCAAGGAGTGGAACGACCGGGTAAGCCAATACATCAAACACGGGTGTATATTCTGCCACGACTAAAGCAAGCGTCCCAAGGGCCATGACGAGTGGAATGAGTCCGAACCAGATATCAAATACGTTCTGCAATCCTTTTTTGGTCACTTCCCCGACACTTTTCACTTCAGATGCTTTTTCCACAGCTTTTTCGAAGCCCCATTGAAGACGGGAAACATTTTCAGGTACCGTTTCAGAAATTTGCATGCCGACGGGCTCATAGTATGTGTCTTTTTTTCTGGAAAGTGGCGGGATGCGCGGACAAATCACCGCGGCTGCGATCCCGGCAATGACGACGGTCCCGTATAATTGCACAAACATGGATTCCAAGCCTATGAAACTGACGATGACGAGACTGAAAGCGATGGAAGCAACAGAGAAGTTGGTTGCAATGACCGCAGCTTCCCGTTTTGTGTAGTAGCCTTCTTCAAATTGTTTCGTTGTAATGAGGACACCAACGGTCCCACTCCCCATCCATGAAGCCAGGGCATCAATGGAAGACCGTCCCGGCAGCTGGAATAAAGGCTTCATGATCTTCTGCAGCAGGGTCCCGAAGAAATCCATCAGTCCAAAGTCCAGTAAGAGGGGCATCAATAAACCCGCAAACAAGAACCATGTGGTCAGAACAGGGACTAACGAATATAGAACCGTTCCCCCTGTATAGTCGGATATGATCCATTCCGGACCGATCCCGTTGACGGTCATGATGGCAAAGACTGAACCGATGACACGGATGGCGATCCAGAACGCCCCTACATCAAAAAGCCCTTTTAGAAATGGTTGCGTAACGATCCACTTAGGTTGAAGAAGTTTCGTATAAATGGCCATGAGAGCGGATATTCCAAAAATGATCGTCATGAATAATGGCAATACTCCTTCTAACATCCCCTGAAAATAAGAAGCAAAGATCCCGACCCCGATGGTCATGTTCCCTTCGTACGTCACGGGGACCAAAAACAGCAATACTCCTATTAAGGAAGGAATGATAAACTTCATTGCTTCCTTAGCTGATCTCCCGGACCGGGTTTGTAACTGACCGACATTCTGTTTTCCAACCTCCATTGTCAAACACCCCTTTAAAATGATTCATTTATCCTTCTACTCACTAAAGAACTTGCAAGTATCATGCCAATCTTTCATCCAATGTTGTATTTTTTCATTTTTCTGACTACCGAAGGCTGACTGATCCCAAGATTTTGTGCCATGACAGTCGTCGTCTTATACTGCTGCCTCGCTTTCTTCAGCACCTGCTCTTCAACCGCTTCCAGGATGTCCTTTAATGATTGTCCTTCACGGTCAAACTCTGATAATTCACCAACATGCTTTATGTATTGCCCCGGCAGGTTTTCCATTTCAATGAGCTGCTTCGAAGATGTGACAATCAGCCTCTCGATCAGGTTCATCAGCTCCCTGACATTCCCTTTCCATTCCTGAATGAGAAGCTGGTGGATCACCCCTTCATCCAAGGCCCTCCGGCGCTGATATTTTTCACAAAAATAGCCTACAAAATAATCGATCATCGTGATAATATCCGATGTCCGTTCCCTTAAAGGCGGGATGGTAATGGGTACGACATTCAGGCGAAAGAAAAGATCCTGCCTGAATTCCCTGTTCTCCACGGCCATCTCCAAATCCCTGTTCGTCGCAGCGAGGACCCGGAAGTCCACCTTCCTTTGCTTCGTACCGCCGACCCGGTAAAATTGTTTCTCTTGGATGAATTTCAATATTTTCACTTGATTGGGTTGTGACAGCTCCCCGATTTCATCGAGAAACAGAGTACCGCCTTCTGCAAGTTCCGCCAACCCTATCTTCCCCTTGCGATCGGCTCCGGTGAACGAGCCGGGTTCATAACCAAAGAACTCCGCTTCAAATAAGGATTCCGGTATCGCACCGCAATTGACCTCAATGAAAGGTCCCCCTTTTCTTTGGCTTTTATTATGGATGAATTTCGCAATATGGGATTTGCCGACACCGGATTCCCCTAACAACAGGACATTCACATCCACTTCCGCCACCTGCAGGGCAATCTGGAGAACCCTTTTCATCTCATCACTTGTGGCAATGATCCCTTCCGAATAATAATGACGGCTCCTGAGGATTTCAAGTTCACTTTTCACCCTTTCCATCTCATCTTCCATGTCCTCTAAGTATTTCTTCATATTCAATAATTCCGTTACGTCATGTGAATAGCTGACGACCCGCACAAGCTCTCCATTTTCATGGAAAACCGGGATGCCTGTAACCAGGAGCTTTTTTCCTTCTTTACTTGTCTGAACCAGCGTAATTTTCTTTTTTTCCTTTAAAACCAATGGAGTTAATATCGGCGTGAAGATTCCCTCTCTCTCAAGATCATAGACGGATTTCCCTACCATATCCTCTGATTTCACATTATAAATACCACCAGTCGCTTCACTGACTTTTAAAATGATCCCGTCTGTATTCGTGACTAAAATATCGTCCTGCAAAGAGTGAAGGATTGCTTCGTTTTCATTCCAGCTTTTTTTCGTCTCCGTCATCATGGTCACTCCTTTCATCTTCAACTGATTATTCAATAATGAATAATTCCACTGAATTTAATTATATTAATTCATTTATACCAGACTATTTTGACTTTTTATACATTTTTGAATATTTTATTTAAAATTGTATAAAAACCTTCGCTCTTACTAAACAATTATTTTACTATTCAAATCATTTCGATTATCATTTTGGTAAGACTGTGAAAGGTGGGATAGGAATGACACATACATTAACGTTGGAACACGCCAAAGAGATGGATAAACAGGATACGCTTGCCCATTTCCGAAAGGAATTCTACATAAAGGAAGATCATTATTATATGGATGGGAATTCGTTGGGCCTGTTATCGAAGCGAGCCGAGGAGTCGCTTATCACCTCATTGAATGATTGGAAGGAGCATGGCATCGATGGCTGGATGGACGGGCAGGAGCCTTGGTTCTATTATTCTGAGAAGCTTGGAGAAATGACGGCTCCATTAGTGGGTGCCGAGAAAGAAGAAGTCATTGTGACGGGTTCCATCACGACGAACCTCCATCAGTTACTGGCCACCTTCTATCAACCTCATGGAAAACGAACGAAGATTCTGGCAGATGAACTGACTTTCCCGTCGGATATTTACGCAGTTCAAAGTCAGCTGGAATTAAAGGGGTATTCCCCTGACGACCATCTGGTCCAGGTGAAAAGCAGGGATGGATATACCCTGCATGAGGAAGACATCATTCGTCAAATGACCGATGAGATCGCCCTTATCCTCCTGCCGTCCGTCCTTTACCGAAGCGGACAGCTGATGGATATCAAACGCTTGACGGATGAAGCCCATAAACGTGATATCGTCATCGGATTCGACCTCGCCCATTCGATCGGAGCCATTCCTCATCAGCTACACGAAGACGGTGTAGACTTTGCGGTGTGGTGCAATTACAAATATTTAAATAGCGGTCCGGGTGGTGTCGGGGGATTGTTCGTTCACAACCGGCATAGAGGGAAAAAGCCCGGTCTTTCCGGCTGGTTCAGTTCAAGGAAGGATGCACAGTTCGATATGGATCATACGCTCACTCATGCCGATTCTGCCGGTGCTTTCCAAATCGGGACCCCCCATATTTTGAGCAGTGCCCCCTTACTCGGATCCCTTCAATTGTTTGAAGAAGCCGGGATTGAGAATCTGAGACAGAAATCCCTTTCACTTACAAGGTTCATGATGGATGTATTCAAGCAGGAGCTTAACGAATATGGTTTTACCATCTGTAACCCCCTTGAAGATGGACGCCGGGGCGGACATATCAGTCTGCAGCATGAGGAAGCGGCAAGAATCTGTAAAGCCTTGAAAGCAAACAGGGTGACACCTGATTTCCGGGCACCGAATGTGATCAGGCTCGCACCTGTGGCTCTTTATTCGTCGTACGAAGATGTATGGGAAACGATTCACATCTTGAAGAACATCATGGAAAAAGAAGAATACAAGCAGTTTGAAAATACACGGAACGTTGTCGCTTAACACAGAAAGGATGAGGCAATCATGAAAATGATCGATATTTCAAGACCCCTGCATAATGAAACCCCTGTTTGGCCGGGAGACACACCTTTTTCTTTTTCCTTGAACTGGACGCAGGAAGAAACGGGCTCCGTCAATGTCGGCCAGCTGACCATGAGCTCCCATACCGGGACCCATGTGGATGCCCCCTTCCACTTCGACAGTGACGGGAACCGGATCCTCGATATGTCCCCGGAACGTTTTATGGGACCGGCCATCGTGGTTTCGTTGGAAGGTGCGCCGGAAATCAGTCCTGAACGATTAATGGAGATCGACTTGACTGATGTCAAAAAAGTTCTGTTCAAAACCAACGCCTGGAGTGATCCAACCCGATTCCCCGGGCACATTCCCCCGATCTCGAAAGAACTTGCCCCTTTTTTAAAGGAAAAGGGCATTGATCTGATCGGGGTGGACCTTCCGTCCGTTGATCCTTTGGACAGCAAGGAATTGGAAGCCCATCACTCTCTGCGTGATCATGACATCGGGATTCTCGAAGGGATTGATCTTACCCATGTATGCCCCGGGATATACGAACTGGTGGCCCTCCCCCTTCCTCTTAAAGAAGGGGACGGATCTCCGGTTCGTGCCGTTTTGATTGACCGAACGTAACATCGCGAACCTTTTTTGTCCATCGGGTCGAATATATCTCCACTCCTTTTTCATAGACTGATAGTAGACGGCTGAAATCATTTAACGATAGCCATAAAAAGGAGTGGGGTTCATGATGGGAATCACCATCACCATCGGTTTTATCGCGATTCTTGGAATAATCATGGGTATTCTTATTTATTTTTTAAGACAGGCTTTGGATTCGAATGATTCGAAGAAGGTTGATTCGCGGGATGATCATTCTTCGCAGTGATGGGTCGGTTTATTGATGCTCGTTTGTATGTGCAGCATTTTATAGAACGGTTGATAAACCGCAAAAAAGCCCCGGCGTCCTTCACTTTCCAGGACGCCGGGGCTTTTTTTATTCGATAATGTCCTTTTCTCCCAGTTTCATCGGGCTTGAACAAAGGGGACAAACCTTGGATCCGGTGTCTTCATGGGTTTCGGGTCTCTGCCAGGCAATGCACTCAGAGTTTGTGCACACCCAGGCAAGAATCTTGCTCACCTTTCCGCTTCTCGCCTTTTTAGATGGTTTCGGCTCAGCCTGTGGCGTCTGTTTGAATAAGTCCGCAATAAAGCGCGAGCACTTACGCTGATCGCCCTGATAATAGGCCGGGGAAGAAATGAACAACTTCTCTTTTGCCCTCGTGATGGCTACATAGGCAAGGCGCCTTTCTTCCTCCACAGCACCCGTTGCCTTCTCTTTTTGGCTCGGGTCCTTGTACACTTTATCTTCAAGCTTATTGGCATTAAGGGCTGAACTGTGGGGAAGATTCCCTTCGATGGCCCCGATTAAAAACACGACGGGGAACTCAAGACCCTTTGACCGGTGAATCGTCATGAGGGATACACTGTCCGAGTCCCTGCTTCCCCTTTGATTCGAATAGATTTCCTCATACTTCGCTTTCATCTCATCAATGAAGGTAATGAAGCTTGAAATCGTATCAAAGCGCTTTGCCGAACCTTCAAGCTCGTCCAGCATTTCTTTAATGAGCTCCTTCTGTTCCGTCACCACGTGAGATTCCTGGGCGTCGATATACTGGTGATAGAATTCCTTCCGGATACGCTTGATGGCACTTTCCGGTGATTGATCCCCGATCGCCTTCAGGAACTTCATCCGTTCTTTCACATTCTTCACCTGGAAAGGCTTCAATCCGGATAAAGTCGTTAAGTGAATGAGGGGATACTTCTTCCGCTCTTTCTGTTCTTCTTCCAGGATATGAGCCATTCCCCGGTCTCTTCGGATAAAAAGTGTGGGCAGCAACGATTCCATGGCTGAGAAATTTCTTGGGACGATGGATAATCTCAAGTAATCCACCACGGGTTTCACGGTCCAGTTATCATAGAAAAGGGAATCCTTCTGATTATATGGTGTAAAGGGGATCTCCTTTAACAGAAGCTGTTCAAAGACGGCACGACCACTGCTCATGGTACGGTGGAGGATCGTCATATCTCCGTAACCATAGCCTTCATCTCGCAATCTCTGAATCTCTTCTGTAATCCAGACGGCTTCTTCATCGGCTGTGGCAGGTCTTGAATAAAGAGGTTTCTGTCCCTCCACTTTTGTTGCGATCAGCTCTTTTTTCCGCCGGTGTTCATTCCGCCCGATGACTTCATTCCCAAGTCCGATGATATAAGCGTCTGACCGGTAATTTTCTTTTAAGGTAACGACTTTGGCATCGGGAAACTCCTCATCAAAATCCAAAATGAATTCGTTCCGGGCGCCGTTAAAGGTGTAAATCGTTTGATCATCATCCCCGACTACGAACAGATTCCGATGAGCCGCAATCAATTTGATCAATTCATATTGAACCAGATTCGTATCCTGGAATTCATCGACCATCACATATTGGAAACGGTGCTGAAGGGAAGTCAGCAGATTCGGATTACCCAACAGTAGTTGATAGGCCTCTGTTAAAATATCATCAAAATCCATCTTATGATTCATGCGCTTCCACTCTTCATATTTTAAAAGGATGCTCCGCACTTCTTTTTCTGACTTGGACTTCTCAGGGAGCTCCCGTATATCCTTCTGATTGAGCTTATAATGAGAAAGCTTGGCAAGGAGCGTCTCGGCGTCATACGGATCATAAATATTCATTTCTCTCTGGATCTGTTTCAAAATGATTTGTTTATAGCGCTCGTTCCCGATCACTTCCTGTGTGTAATGACGGGATCTGAGCAAGTAAAGGAACAGGGCATGAAACGTGCTGGCATGTACCTGTCCACCATGTTCTGCTCCCGGAAGCCTTGAAATCCGCTGCTTCATCTCTTCCGATGCTTTCTTGGTAAATGTGACAAGCAAAATATTTCTTGGCTGAATATCTTTCACAGCCATCAAGTAGCCAGCACGACAAACGAGCACCGTCGTTTTTCCCGTTCCCGCACCGGCAAGGGTCAAGCATGGTCCTTTCACATGACGGACCGCTTCAATCTGAGCCGCATTCAGATGAATGCCCGCTTCTTCCATCGTCCGAAAGAAAAAAGCATCCTCGTCATGGGAGGATATCAGCTGCTTCGTGGTCTCTCCCTTATGGAGCGGGGCCACGGGGATCTCCTTCTTATCTGCTTCATATGGATAAATGGAATAGTTGGATACTACTTTATTCAAAGCTCATTCTCCTAGCTTTTCTTTCAATTCATAACCTTCTCATCATAACAAGAGCCCTTCGTGAATAGCAATGACAATCTCAGGACGAAAGAGATGGACAACTGGATATGTAAATACTGTTAAACGATTGTTTAATCCCTCGAACCCTAGTAGAATAAACGTTTTGAAACACTAATCAAACGTTTGTTTAAATCGGATATGCTCCCGGAGGATTACTATATTGAAAGAAAAGGTAATTAAACATTAGGTGATAAACAATGAAACTGACAAAATGGGGCTACACCCGCTTCAACAGCATAAAAGCAGAATTCGACCACTTCCCCCACTCCCTCGTCATCCTAAAAAAAATCAGAAACTACTACTTCGTCAACAAAGTCCACTGGTCCCACCTCGACCCCGTCGTCGAAAGGCAGCACCTAGAACAAATGGAACTGCTCGTGAACAGGGAAATGGATCTGGAAATGAACTACCTTAATAGGAGATTGGATTAACGCTCTTTTTTGTTCATATAATGAAATTAGCGCTTGTCCAATGTAGAATGTCTGATTTTGAAGTAAAGTTCAATACTGTTGTTAAATTATTTTTACTGTTTGATTTTTGATCCAAAGAAAATATTATGAAAAAGCACAGAGTGGATTGAAGCGAAAGGTGCTCGACTCCGACGGGAATAGCGGGAAAGTTGAGACCCCACAGGGCAAAGCCCGAGGAGGCTCAACTCACGCCCCGCGGAAAGCGAGCACCTGCAGCGAAAAGGAACGGTCTCCGTTATATTGAATTTACTCTTTAGGACTAATAAAATTTATTAAAAAAATAAGAAAAAATGAGATAAACCAAGATAACCGCCCATTTCAATTCAAAAACCAACCAAAATCGCACTATATTGATTATTCTGAACATTTGCATTAATTTTATAATTTGTTAATATATAATTAATAAATGATTTACAAAACAATCTTTAAAGGAAGGCGTGATTCCAATGAAGTGAGTTAGCAAAGCATGTCAGCATCACATCTCGCTTTTGAGATCGGCCCGTGAAAACTGATTTCAAGATGTGTGGATATGCGGGAATGCGCAATCTTATTTCAGGAGATGATTCCAATGAAGAGTGTAAGCGAAGCATGCTAACATCATGGTACGCAAGAAGATAGCCCGTGAAAACTATCTTCGTAACATGTGGGCGTGTGGGAAAATCAGCGGCAAATGAAAATAAACTAATAAACCATGCAAGACCATTAATTTAATTGTTAAATGAATGTTACGTATGTGTATTAGTAAGAAAGGATAGTAAAGTTAATTGAATAAGATTTACTTAAGTTAAGGCGCTGTTTATGTGGTATAGGCATAAGCAGCGTCTTAAATTTGTGTTCAATATTCTTCTTTTAATAAAGAGCAAACAGCCGCATCACAAAAAACGCCTTTTTCAAATGCCGCTTTTCGCAATATGCCTTCAAATGTAAAGCCGGCTTTTTCGAGGCTCCTCTTCGATGCCACATTTTCCGGATCATAATAGGCTTCGATTCGATTAAGATTCATTTCTTCGAAGCCGTATCTCAGGATTGGCTGTAATACTTCTGTGATGACCCCTTGCCTCCAATAGGATGGATGAACCTCAAACCCCACCTCGGCCTTAAAATGTTCCTTCTCCCATTGATGAAACCCGCAGCTGCCGATGATCTCGTCGGATTCCTTCAGGGCAATCCCCCAACGGATCCCTTCATTTATATGAAATCTCTTGTTCCACTTCTCGATGATCTCCAGTGCCTGTTTTTCCTCTTGAAACGATTCCAAATCATAATATCGGGTGACTTCATCTTTTGAGAAATAATCAAAAACACGGGGAGCATCCCCTTCTTTCATCTGCCGTAAGCGAAATCTTTCTGTTTCAAGTGCCGGAAAGGTTCGTGTCAACATTCTCATTCTCCTTTTCTACTTGTTCTCCTTATGTATTCAACATGGGTTTTTCCAATGCCTTCTTGAAAGAGAAAGTTTTTAATCATTCACCGTTTGTGTTCTTTCCTTCATCTGGTTACAATCGATGTATTAGATGAAAAAGGATGGGGATTACATGAAGGCCGATATGATACTGGTAAGCACTGCCCTATTCACCGGGAATGCAACTTCTCCCATCGACGGCTTCGTGGCAGTAAAGGATGATGTGATCATCGGGGTCGGTCCCCGTTCGGAGATGGAGAGTTTCATAGGACCCTCTACGAACGTGAGGGATGCCGGAAACCGCCTCGTGACGGCAGGGTTCCATGACTTTCATCTTCATTGGTTTTTAGGAGCGATGTTTGAGGGGTTTTGTCAACTGACTTTCGGGACCTCAGAGGATAGGACGGCGATAATGGTTGCGGAATTCGCCCGGGAACATCCCGATGAGGAGTGGGTGCTTGGATTCGGATGGCATCATGTCCGCTGGCCGGACCAGACCACCCCCACTCGCCATTCACTGGATCGATACCTGCCCCACCGCCCCGTTGTTTTGCTCAATGAAGAAGCACATAGCGCATGGCTGAATACGGCTGCCCTCGAGAAATTGGGGATTCACCGGGATACTCCCGAACCTCCTTTCGGTAAGATTGAAAAAGATGCCAACGGTGAACCAACCGGATTCTTATATGAGACGGCCGTACAGTATGTGACGGAAGCTTTTACATTAGAGAAGAAAGTAAAGGACAGATTGATGAACGGTATGCTGAAGAAAACGGCATCCTACGGAATCACTTCCGTTGCTGACATGCTGCCTCTTCCCGGCTATACATTGGGAGATCCCGGATTTTATCGGGAATTTGAAGAAAAAGGTAAGCTGACGACTCGCATTCACTTCCTTGACGTGCTGGATGGAGATCTCGGGCGTGGTATTCAATTCAGGGAGAAGTATCAGTCGGATAAGCTTCAGTTTTCAGGTTTGAAGCAGTTCCTGGATGGTGTCCCCCTGACGTATACGGGGTATTTGCTTCAGCCATACTCAGACCGGCCGACGGAAATTGGCGGGACCATTTATGAACCACATATTTATCAAAAGTGGATAGAGGATGCTGACCGGGAAGGGTTCCGGATCCGCCTGCACGCTTGCGGGGATGCCGCTGTCCGGTTGGGTCTTGATGTGTATGAGCATGCGAGGAAGGTCAATGGTGCAAGAGATTCAAGACATACGATCGAACATATTGAAGTATGCAACCCACAGGATTTCGAGCGATTCAGGGAGCTCGGAGTCATCGCATCCATCCAGCCCGAGCATCTCACGTCGGGTTCGATGGATTCCCATGCGTATCTGGACAGACTCGGGATGGAGCGGGCACGCTATACATGGCCGATCGGTTCATTAGAGAAGCATGACGCAGCCATTGCGTTCGGAACGGACTTTCCGATTGTGGACTTGAATCCGATGCTCGGCCTCTACAGGGCCGTCACACGGAAGCACGAAGACGGTTCTCCTCAGGGCGGATGGAATCCACATGAGAAAATTTCGTTGGCACATGCCCTGATCCATTACACGAAAACCCCTGCTTATGGAAACTTCAGGGAACATGATTTAGGAACGATCGGAGTAGGAAAGAAAGCTGATTTAGCCGTTTTAGACCGGAATCCTTTCGAAGTTGACGCCGAGGAACTCCTTGAGACGAGTGTAGGGATGACGCTGATGGACGGCCAGATTGTGTATGAAAAATAGCGGCAGCTTATAAAATAAATAGAGGTCCGTCCCTCACATCCGGGGACGGACCTCTATTTTTATTTTGTTTCCGGTTGTTGCAGTCCGCCGCCGCGGATGGTTTTTTCCTGGAATGGGAGGTTGAGTTCTTTGCTCATCTTTTCAAGGAAGCTCAGTTCGCGCTTGGATACAAGGCAGATGACGGTTCCTTCTGCCCCCATGCGGCCGGTTCTTCCTGAACGGTGGATGTACTGCTTCGTGTCACTCGGGAAATCGAAATGGATCACGTGTGTGACATCCGTGATATCGAGGCCGCGTGCCGCGACATCGGTTGTCAGAAGCATGGACACTTTCCCTGAGCGGAAACGGTCCAGGGATTGCTTACGCTCCATCTTGTTCGATTCTCCTGCGAGTACTTCGAGCTCGACTCCCTTATATTTCAGCTTCTCTTCCATTTCAGAGAGTCTTTCCAGTTGATTAAAGAAAACAAGTGCCTTAATCCCTTTGAAATAAGAGATGCTTCTGAGGGCTTCCACCTTATCCCGCAATTCACTATATACAAAGACATGGTCGACCTTCGGATTGTCGAGGTTGCCTTCCATTTTAACAATTTCATGGTTCTGTAAGAGAGAGTCGGCAACTTGTTCCGTTTCATCTGATAAAGTCGCAGAGAAGAAAAGCACCTGACGCTCTTTCAAGGTCGATTTGATGATATCCTTCACTTCCCTGATATGTTCTGATGAGATCATTAAGTCAAATTCATCGACGACGATGGTTTTCACTTCATGCATCTTCAGTTTTTTCATTTTCATCAGTTCGATCAGGCGACCCGTTGTTCCGACGACGATATGCGGCTTTTTTTTCAGCTTCTCGACTTGTTTCTTGACGTTCGCACCACCGATGAAGGCAGCACTCGTAATGTCCGTCCCCTTAGCCCATTTCTGGATTTCCTGGTGAATTTGCATGACCAGCTCTCTTGATGGTGCAAGGATGACAGCTTGTGCCTGTTTTCTTGATGGATCGATAGACTGGATGATCGGGAGCAAATATGCCAGGGTTTTCCCCGTCCCCGTTGGCGACTCACATACGACATCTTTCCCCTCCATAATAAGGGGTACGACTTTTTCCTGTACGGGAGTGAATGCAGTAAACCCGGATTCTTCCCAGTTCTTCTGCAGTAATGGTGAATGGATGATGCTTGAGATTGAATTCATTCGTTTCTTCCTTTCTTAATCGGCAAAAGCAGAGGCTCCTCATCTTCCGCAGGTGGGTAAGCTAATTTCCACTGCCGTTCCTTTTTCTTTATCACTTTGAAAGTGTATATACCCTTTATGGCGCTGGATGATTTTTTTGCATACGGCAAGGCCGAGGCCCGTGCCTTTTTCTTTCGTGGAATAAAACGGTTCTCCCAGATGTTCAATTCTTTCTGGCTCCATGCCGACTCCATTATCCTTCACGATAACCTGTGCGTTTGTGCCCTGTTCTTCCAACGAAATCGAGACCTTCCCATCCTTGGACGAGGGAATGGCTTCCACGGCATTTTTAATGATATTGATAAAAACCTGTTTAAGCTGATTTGATTCACCTAATACATGCAAAGGTTTTTCAGACAGGTTTTCGTATGTAATGGACACATTATCAAGATTAGCCTGTGCTTCCATCAGGACGAGGACCTGCTGAAGGATATCATCGAGTCTTTCATGACGGAAGTGGGTTTCCTGCTGTTTCCCAAGGATCAGCATCTCACCTGAAATCAAATCAATTCGATCCACTTCAGAGAGCATAATATCCAAATGATCGTGGTTTATGGTATTGGTCGTTTGCATAAGTTGGATAAATCCCTTGAGAGATGTGAGCGGGTTGCGAATTTCATGGGCAACGGCAGCTGCTAACTGACCAATGACAGAAAGTTTCTCCGACGCGACGACCATTTCTTCGTTTTCCCGATTCAATGTGATATCCCTTGCGATGGCGAACATTCCTGTCACCTCTCGATTAACGATAATCGGAACGAGAGAGCACCTGAGGATCTTTCCTTTATTATCGCCGATATGGATCTTCGTCTCAAAGGTGGATGCGATGCCTTTGAACGTAGCGAAAAAGTACTCTGTCACCCGCTTCATTTCTTCTTTATCCAGGAACTTACTGAATTTCACTTCCTTTAACTCTTCTTGGGTGAATTCAAGCAATCCCTCGGCTTCTGCGTTTACAGAAATGACATGTCCATCTAAGCTCAGCTCTAAAACGGCATCGGGATTTTGTTCGAACAACGAATGGTAATGCTGATTCCTTATTTGCAGCTGTTTCTCTTTTTTTGACAGTTTATCATTGGAGAGAATCAGCTCACTGGCCCTGCGATAGATCAGGAAAAATATGATGATACCTGTTACAAACGTAAATAACCAGCCCTTATAGCGCTGAAAATAAATATACATACTAAGCTTTTCATGTGCAATGATCATGGATACATAATCTGAAAACACAATCCATAATGCGCCCAACAATACATAGGTGACGGATATCTTTAAGGCAATATCTTTAGCTTGTTTCATGATGTGAAGTTCACCTAAATTCCAATAGTCTTTCCCCTATGGTTTCTCAGTTCTTACCTATTTATCAAAAATACTCATAAGACTGAATTACGAGAGTATCTTCATTCCGCTTCATTCACTTTTACAACACCCATAATCATAACATAGGGAGTCTGTATGAAGAGAGTAAATAATAAGATGAACCAGCAATTTCAAAGGATTCTTTTCATCTAACCCTCTCACACTGCTGACGATATCCTTTTCATCCTTCTATCCTCCCTATTTTGTCAAAGAACCTCCGTCCTTTTTCCTAATTTTTCAAATTGGTGTTTATTTTTCTCAGTGAAGGTAAAAAGAGAACAATAGGATAGTGAAGGCAGGTGATGCGAATGTTAAGTATGATGTATGAAAGCAAACCTTTCAGTAAAAGCGGTACCATCACCCTCCCGCATAAATGGAGGGAGAAGTTTGGACTGCTGCCTGGAAGACTTGCAGAGCTCGTCTACCAAAACAATTGCCTCTATATCAAGCAGGCCATAAAGGACTCCACCCATAACAAACGCTACATCTCAGAAAAAGGAACGGTCCACATCCCGAAGGAACTCCGGGAAGAAATGGGCATGACGTATCCATCCTCCTACTGCCTGCACGTCAACGAAAAAGACAACTGTTTTATGATTACAACGGAGATATAATAAAATGAGGTCCGTCCCTCGCTGCTTTAAAGCGATGAGGGACGGACCTTTGGTTGTTGGGTGGTGATGCTGCTGCCCGTTTGGGAAATGGATAGTTTACGGACGTCCATGGTCGGGAAGGATTGTTCGAGCTGGCGGAAGAGCCATTCACTCGCTTCCCGTTCCACAAAGCAGGCAACCGTGGGGCCGGCGCCGCTTAATGCGACGCCGAAAGCACCGAATCGATCCGCCACTTTTTCAATTGCATCGTAATGGGGAAGAAGCTTTCTCCGGTGAGGCTGATGGTACCGATCCCGCTTCATCATCTTCCCGACCATTTCCCAATCACCGGTCAGGAACGCTGCCACTAGAACATTGGATACCGCTCCGGCACCAACGGATTCTGAAAACGATAGAGATGACGGGAGGACATTTCTCGAATCCGACGTTTTCAGCTCCGCTTTCGGAATGACACATACCACATCAATCGGAAGGTCAGGCACCGTTATCAGGTTAACACCCTTTTCATCCTGACAGCTGACGACAAACCCCCCGTAGAGCGATGCCCCGACATTATCGGGATGACCTTCGAAACGATTTGCCAGAACCAACTTCTTTTCCTGAGTCAGGTTGAGTTCGCATAGTGCATTGGCGAGCTCGACCCCTGCCACGACCGCCGCTGCACTGGATCCGAGCCCCCTCGTCAATGGAATATCACTTGATACGTATAAATGACATGGACCAGGCTTCCTTCCATATTCACCCGCCACTTCCTTGACGACTTCAATGATGAAATGCGACTCATCTGCAGGGAATACCTCCAGGGCCGCTGACAAAGGTATTACCTGCCAGTCATCTGCTTCATGTGCCTCCACCGTTAAAAAAACATCCAAAGCCAAACCAAGTGAGTCAAATCCGGCTCCTAAATTGGCTGTGCTTCCCGGGACGATGATTTTCCAAGAGCGCGGTTCCCGGCCCTTCATACCCCGATCGTTCCCTTGATATAATCCTTCACCAGTTCACGATCGTTTGGCAGCTTCACAGGCGTCACCGGGCTGCACTCCATGGCCGTAACCGGATCTTTCAATCCATTCCCCGTCAATACCGCGACTACCTTCGAACCTTGTTCAAGGAGCCCTTTTTCCAATGACTTCTTGATCCCTGCGATGGAAGCGCATGAAGCCGGCTCTGCGAAGATCCCTTCTTTCCTTGCCATCAGCTGATAGGCTTCCAGGATTTCTTCATCCGTCACTTCATCAATATGTCCGCCCGATTCCTTCAGAGCGTCTATGGCCAATGTCCAACTTGCCGGGTTTCCAATCCTGATGGCAGTCGCAACCGTTTCGGGCTGAGGGAATATTCGGTCATGAACGAGAGCCGCTGCCCCCGATGCCTCGAAGCCAAACATTCTTGGCAATGTGGAATCGTTTCGAGCCGAATATTCTTTAAACCCTTTCCAGTATGCTGAAATATTCCCTGCATTCCCGACAGGTATCGCCAGCACATCCGGGGCTTCACCTAATCCTTCTATGACCTCGAAGGCCGCTGTTTTCTGTCCTTCCAGTCGATATGGATTCACCGAATTCACAAGCGTGACGGATTCCGTTTTACTCAGCTCCCGTACAATCTCAAGGGCTTCATCGAAATTCCCTTCGATTGAAATGATCTCGGCCCCGTACATGACGGCCTGCGCCAATTTCCCTTGAGCGATCTTCCCCTCGGGAATGACGACGATGCATTTGATTCCCGCCCTTGCCGCATAAGCTGCAGCTGAGGCAGAAGTATTGCCTGTCGAAGCGCAAATGACCGTCGAGCTGCCTGATTCCACCGCTTTCGCAACGGCCAGGACCATCCCCCGGTCCTTAAAGGATCCTGTCGGGTTTGCCCCCTCCACCTTTGCATAAAGCTCGATGCCCCACTCCTCGGACAACGACTTCAGCTCGATCAATGGAGTGTTTCCCTCGTTCAAGCTTAAAAGGGGAGTATCTGCATTTAATGGAAGCTGTTCTCCGTACTCTTTCAGTAGTCCTTTCCATCTCATCCTTTTTCTCCTCCTTCTACGCGATATGAGCTTTCGATCGAATGAACCGCTTCATAATCCTTCAGCTCCATCAGGATATCTTCGTAATGCTCCAGGGATGCTTTATGAGTCACCAGGACGATTTCAGCAAGCTCATCACTGTCCAGGGGATTCTGAAGTATTTTCTCGAAACTGACTCCGTGATCCGAGAAGATGGACGTCAGTTTGGCCAATACCCCCACTTCGTCACGAACATGCAACCGCAGGAAATATTTTGAATGAATTTCATCAGGCTCTTTTAGTTTCTTCGGGAACTGCGGGTTAACGGCACTCTTCCCATTCACGCCCAATCTCATATTCTTCATAATTCCCACCATATCGGAAACGACAGCAGTCGCTGTAGGAAGACTCCCTGCACCGGGACCGTAAAACATCGTTTCTCCCACTGCTTCGCCGTAAACGTACACGGCGTTATATTCATCGTGTACGGATGCAAGGGGGTGTTCATTTAGTAATAATGTCGGCTCCACGCTTACCTCGACTTTTTCCCCTTCCCGATGGGCGTAACCGATGAGTTTCATCGTGTAGCCGAACTGTTCGGCATATTGGATGTCATCTCCCGTTACTTCCGTGATGCCCTTCACTTTCACATCCGCCAGGTCCACATTCATGGAGAACCCCAGGGTGGACAGGATCGCCATCTTCCTTGCCGCATCCAATCCACCGACATCTGCCGTCGGATCCGATTCAGCATAGCCGAGATCCTGCGCTTCCTTTAGGACATCATCGAAGGTCCGTCCCTCTTTCGTCATCTTTGTCAAAATGAAGTTCGTCGTCCCGTTGACGATCCCCATCATTTTCGTGATGCGGTCCGAGGCAAGGCCGTCTACTAAACTCCTTAAAATGGGGATGCCTCCTGCGACGCTGGCTTCGTAGAATAAGTCACAGCCATTTTCAGAGGCAGCCCTTAATAATTCAGGTCCATGGAGGGCCATGAGATCTTTGTTTGCCGTGACGACATGCTTCCCTTCGTTTAATGCATGCAGGAGGTGCTCCTTCGTTGCTTCGATTCCACCCATGACCTCGACCACAATATCAATTTCAGGGTCAAACAGGACTTCCTCAGGATTCAAGGTCAATATGCTGTTTTCGATATCCAGTCCCCTGTCTTTCTCTAAATCCTGAACGAGGGCTTTTTTCACCGTCACCGGGCAGCCGATCTGATGAGACAATTTATCCTGATGATTCTCTACGATCTTCACCACTCCGGCTCCCACCGTTCCGAGTCCTAAAAGTCCGATTGAAATTGATTCCATAAGCCGAAAACCTCCATTTGTTTATTTCTGATGTACATTTGTATTTGTATAGTGGACATTATAGTTGAAAAAATTACCTATTACAATAGGTTTTTGCGTATTTTCAGAATGTAAGAGCTTACAATACTCATACTTTTAGAGAATCATGTTTTATCTCTTAAAAACAGAGGACCGCCCCCAACTACTCACGCAGTTAAGAGCCGTCCCATCTTTACACAATATGATGCAGCTGTCTGGCCATTTTGGACAAGTCACGATAAACAGGGATTTTACTCGGATCGGCATTCCCGCCACTGATGACGCAGCCCACTTTTTTACCCTGCACCTTGACTTTTTGACACATGGCTGCCGCTAGGGACGCGGCCCCCGCTCCTTCGACCAGGGTTTTCTCCCGTTGCAGCATGAACATGATGCTATAGGAGATTTCTTCATCGGTCACGGTGACCATGTCGTCCACATATTTCCGGATGATCGGAAACGTAAGCTCCCCGGGTCTCTTGACAAGAATCCCGTCTGCAATGGTATGAACATGCTCAAGTGAACCTTTATTGCTTCCCGTGAAAAAGTTATACGTGGCCGGTGCTCCAAGAGCCTGCACGCCTACAATTTGCACTCGGGGATTAAAGGCCTTAACGGCCAGTGCCATCCCTGCCAGCAGGCCCCCTCCACCGACGGGGACGAGAATCATGTCTAAATCACTGAGCTGTTGAAGCATTTCCAGTGCGACTGTCCCTTGTCCAGCCATCACTTTATGATCATCAAATGCATGAACATACGTCGAGCCATTTTTGATTTTCTCCTCTAGTGCTGCCCCGTAGGCTTCCTGATAGGTGTCCCCGGTCAAAACGATTTCAGCTCCGTAATGTTTCGTTGCCGCAACTTTAGTAGAAGGCGTCCGCTTTGGCATGAAGATTTTTGAAGGGACCCCGCGCTTAGAAGCAGCCAGCGCCACTCCTTGGGCATGATTTCCTGCCGACGCGGCAATGATGCCCTTCCCTGCTTCTTCTTCAGACAATGACATGATTTTATTCATGGCGCCCCTTACTTTGAAGGAACCTGTCCGCTGCAGGTTCTCCATTTTCAAATAGACTTCTCCACCAGTGAACGCATTCAGCGTCGATGATTGCTTTAACGGTGTTCGATGCACCTGATGACTGATTCTTTCCATTGCTTCTACCACTTCAGTGTTATCCATTAAATTCCCAAGTCACTCACCTCATATTTTTTTTCGTAGTCTTCGATATTCGTACCGTAATGCAGGGTTAAATCGATTTCATCCAGACCCTTCAGAAGCATCGTCTTCCAATAAGGATCAATGTCGAAGGGGACGCGAAGCCCCTCAGAATCACAGATGGTCTGGTGCTCAAGGGACACTTCAATTTTATATAAATCCACTTGATTCTCATTTTTCATAAGAGCATCGACTGTTTTTTCATCCAGTTGAATCGGCAGGATCCCATTCTTTAAACAATTGTTATAAAAAATGTCCGCGAAGCTCTTCGCGATGATCACCTGAAATCCATAGTCCTGAAGGGCCCAGGGTGCATGTTCCCGGGAAGACCCGCACCCAAAATTCTTTCCTCCGAGAAGAATCTCGGAATCCCGGTATTTGGGGGTATCCAATAAGAAGTCATGTCTCAGGGACTTCCCATCGTCTTCAAACCGCCAATGATAAAATAAGAACTGACCGAAGCCTTTCCGCTCGATCCTTTTCAAGAATTGTTTCGGTATGATTTGATCCGTATCTACGTTGTCCCTCCTGAGAGGAAATACATTCGCTTCCACATGATTGATTGCCACCCTTTTCACCTCCTATGAAATCGGCATTTTTTCAAGCTTTCGTACGTCAGTCAATTTTCCGGTCACGGCCGCCGCTGCCGCCATGGAAGGACTGAGAAGATGGGTTCTTGAACCATTACCCTGTCTGCCTTCAAAGTTCCGGTTGGAAGTCGATGCACAGCGTTTGCCGGGTGGGACGATGTCGTCATTCATGGCGAGACACATGCTGCAGCCCGCTTCCCTCCATTCAAAACCAGCTTCTTTGAAAATTGTATCCAAGCCTTCCTCTTCTGCTCTTTTCTTCACTTTAAACGAGCCGGGAACAACCAATGCGGTGACTCCCTGCTTCACACTGTGTCCTTTTACCACTTCAGCCGCCGCCCTCAAGTCGCTCAAGCGTGAATTCGTACAAGAACCGATAAATACATAATCAACCTCGATGTCCTCGATCCTCATTCCGGCTTCAAGCCCCATATAATGAAGCGCCCGCTCAACCCCTTCCCTTTCAGAAGGGTCCACGTACTCATCCGGGTGAGGGACGGACCTCGAAATCCCGGCCCCCATCCCCGGGTTCGTCCCCCATGTCACATGAGGTTCGATTTCCTCACCCTTCACCTCAATTCTGTGATCATAGGTGGCGTCATGATCGCTTGAGAGGGATCGCCACTCTTCCTTGCACTGTTGGAATGATTTATTCTTAGGAAGGTATTCCCTGCCCTCTAAATAGTCAAAGGTCGTTTCGTCGGGACTGATCAATCCGGCTTTCGCACCTGCTTCAATGCTCATATTACAGACGGTCATTCTTTCTTCCATGGACAGATTGCGAATCACGTCTCCCGTGAATTCGATGACATACCCGGTACCGAAACCCACTCCATAAGTGGAAATGATGTTCAGGATCACGTCTTTTGCCGTGACACCGAATCCGAGTTTCCCTGACACTTCGACTTGAAGGGTCCGGGGCTTCGATTGCCACAGTGTCTGGGTCGCCAGTACATGCTCCACTTCACTCGTCCCGATCCCAAAGGCCAATGCCCCGAACGCTCCGTGGGTTGAAGTATGACTGTCTCCGCACACGATCGTTTTCCCCGGCTGAGTCAGACCCAATTCAGGACCGATGACGTGGACGATTCCTTGATCGGGATGATGGATGTCTGCGAGGGTGACGCCGAATTCTGCACAGTTATTTTTCAACGTTTCCATTTGCAGTCGGGCGATCTCATCTCTGACAATGTGACGCTCTCTTGTCGGAACGTTATGGTCCATGGTCGCGTAAGTCAGATCGGGTCTCCGCAGCTTACGATCTTTCAGGCGCAGCCCCTCGAATGCCTGAGGGGACGTTACTTCATGTACAAGGTGAAGATCGATATACAATAAATCCGGCTTGCCCTTTTCCCTGTGTACGATGTGCTTTTCCCATATCTTTTCGATGATATTTTTCCCTGCCATGAACTCCCTCCTGGTTTGGTAAGACTTTATTTCAATGAAGACTGTTTCAGTTAGCGAGTGACCGTTGATTCCAGCTCCGGCCACCCTCGTGTTAATACGATGAAATTATCTATTACAAGTATGCTGCCAGGATGGAAGACAGGGCATGATCCGCTTCCAGACGCTCTACGACCAGCTGACTCATGGCACCCGTTCCGACCACGGTTCCGCGTCCCATCGTCCACAGGTCTCCTGTCCGGTAGCCTGCATTCAGGACTTCCTGGACTCCCATTTCGATCATTTCCGCTTCTTCTTTCAAGCCGAAGGAATGGCGGAGCATCATGGCAGCCGATAGAATCATAGCCAGTGGATTGGCTTTTCCTTTTCCGGCGATATCAGGGGCTGATCCGTGAACGGGTTCGTAAAGCCCGAAGGAGTCCCCTCTTAAACTGGCGGAAGGAAGCATTCCGAGTGAGCCTGTGATCATGGAGGCTTCGTCGCTCAGGATGTCACCGAACATGTTCTCCGTCACGAGCACATCGAATTGTTTCGGCTGATACATCAGCTTCATGGCTGCGACATCCACAAGCATGTGTTCGACTTCTACATCCGGGTATTCAGCCGCCACTTCGTTCACGACTTCCCGCCACATTCGACTCGTTTCCAGAACGTTTGCCTTGTCGACGGACGTCAATTTTTTCTTGCGCTTCTGAGCCAGCTTGAATGCCTTGTGAACGATCCGTTCGATTTCACTTTTTTCATATACCAGGGTGTCGACGGCCACTTCATCCTGTTTCCCCTGGCGACCGGACGGCTGACCGAAGTACAATCCTCCTGTCAGCTCCCTGACAATCACCAAATCTACTTCTTCCACAATCTCCCGTTTGAGCGGGGATGCCCCCAGTAAACTTTCAAATGCCTTCACCGGGCGCAGATTCGCGAAAAGGTCGAACTCTTTGCGGATGGCCAGGAGCCCTTTTTCAGGACGGATTTCTTTCGGCAAGTGCTCCCATTTCGGTCCTCCGACAGCCCCTAGTAGAACGGCATCGCTCTCTTTACAAAGCTTGATTGTTTCAGGAGGTAACGGTGTACCGAAGCGATCAACGGCCGATCCTCCGATGAACCCTTTCTCCACTTCGAATTCATGACCGAACCAATCACCCACTGCCTTCAGTACTTCTAATGCCCCGTCCATAATCTCTTGACCGATACCGTCTCCTGGTAGTACAGCGATTTTTTTCTTCATTAGAATTACCTCCTGTTTTTTGGGTTTGGTAGAGGAGCCTTGAAATCCTAGGCTCCCCTTGTTTATAAGCTCGCTTCCACTGCTTCTTTCTCTTTCATGTGTGTTCGCTGTGCCGAGCGATTCACGGCGTTTAAATATGCGCGGGCCGATGCTTCCAATACATCCTGAGCGGTTCCGCGTCCGCTTGTATTTTCACCGTCATACTCCAGTCGGACATACACTTCGGCAAGGGCATCACGGCCGCCGCCCACTGAGTTGATTTTGTAATCCAACAGTTTTGACCTGCCCGGCAGGATTTTTTCAATGGTATTGTAGATGGCTTCCACGCTTCCGGATCCTGTTGAAGCAAGGCGGGTTACGTTTCCGTCTTCAAATTTCAATTCGATCGTGGCCGTCGGGATATTGTCCATCCCGTATTGAACCTGCATTCTTTCCAGGGTAAACCCGACACCTTCCGTCATTTCCGTCTGCTTATTCGTCAGGATGCTGAAGAGATCTTCATCGACGATTTCCTTCTTCTTATCCGCAAGATCTTTAAATGTGTGAAACGCTTCGTTCAACTTTTCATCCGTTAAATCAAAGCCCAGCTCGACGGCTTTGTTCTTGAACGCGTGACGTCCTGAATGTTTTCCAAGGACGAGACGGTTGGAATTCACTCCGATCAGTTCCGGTGTGATAATTTCGTAAGTTGTTTTCTCTTTCAATACGCCATCCTGATGGATGCCTGATTCATGGGCGAAGGCATTGTCCCCCACAACCGCTTTGTTAGCCGGTACCCTCATGCCCGTCAGCTTGCTGACAAGTGAGCTTGTTTTCTTGATTTCATCCAACTTGAGTCTGGTCGTGGCTCCGTAGAAATCTTCACGGATCCGAAGGGCCACAGCGACTTCTTCCAAGGCTGCATTCCCGGCACGTTCACCGATTCCATTGATGGTTCCCTCAATTTGATCGGCTCCGTTTTCGATGGCTGCAAGGGAATTGGCCGTCGCCATACCAAGGTCATCATGGCAGTGTGCCGATAGCTTTACCCCATTGATGTTGGGTACATTTCCTCTTACGTATCGAAACAATTCGCCGTATTTATGAGGGGTGATATACCCTACCGTGTCAGGAAGATTGATGACGGAAGCTCCTGCATCAATGACCCTCTCCATGATCTTCACTAAAAAGTTGAGATCCGATCTGCACGCATCTTCCGCCGACCACTGAACCACCGGGAAAAATTTCTTCGCGTACTGAACGGCCCTGACAGCTGTATCGATGACCTGATCCGGTGACATCTTCAGCTTATGTGTCATATGAATGGGCGACGTTGCAAGGAAGACATGCAGCCTTGGTTCCGCCGTTCCTTTAAGGGATTCCCAAACGGCATCGATGTCCCGCTGCTGCGCCCGCGCAAGTCCCGTTACCGAGCTGTTCTTGATGGTGGAACCGATCCGCTGCACGGCATCGAAATCCCCTTTTGAAGCTGCAGGAAATCCAGCTTCAATGACGTCCACCCCGAGTCTCTCCAGCTGCTTTGCCACCTCGATCTTTTCAATTGTATTCAGATTTACGCCCGCTGACTGTTCTCCGTCTCGTAGAGTCGTGTCAAAGATCTCAATGGTTCGCACTCGCTACCACTTCCTTTTCTTTAGTTGAAGGTTTCTGTACAAAAGGCATCATTTTACGAAGTTCCCTTCCAACGACTTCGATCGGGTGCTGACTTTCACGCTGATTGATGGCGTTGAATTCCGGACGGTTCGCCTGATTCTCCAGGATCCATCCCTTCGCAAATTTTCCTGTTTGGATATCCGTCAATACTTCCTTCATGCGGGCTTTCGTTTCTTCATTCACTACCCTTGGACCTGAAACGAAATCTCCCCATTGAGCCGTGTCAGAGATCGAATAGCGCATTCCTTCCAATCCCTGTTCATACATCAGGTCAACGATCAGCTTCAATTCATGTAAGCATTCGAAATAGGCGACTTCTTTTTGATAACCGGCTTCCACCAGCGTTTCAAATCCTGCTTTGACAAGGGATGTCACCCCTCCACAGAGGACTGCCTGTTCCCCGAATAGATCGGTTTCCGTTTCTTCCTGGAAGGAGGTTTCGAGGATTCCTGCACGTCCTGCTCCTACCCCTTTTGCATACGCCAGGGCAAGTTCCGCGGCTTGACCTGAAGCGTCTTGATAAACACCGAAGAGTGCAGGTACCCCGGCTCCTTCTTCAAAGGTCCTTCTTACAAGGTGCCCCGGTCCTTTTGGTGCAACAAGGAAGACATCCACATCTTCCGGAGGGACGACTTGATGGAAATGGATATTGAATCCGTGTGCGAATGCGAGTGCTTTGCCTGATGACAGGGCCGGCTTGATTTCTGCTTCATATACTTTCGGCTGATGCTCATCCGGCAGGAGAACCATGATGACGTCCGCCTGTTCACATGCTTCCCGGACGGAGTAGACATCGAAGCCGTCCTTTTCCGCCTGGTCCCACGACTTTCCTTTTCGTAATCCCACTACAACATCAAATCCGCTTTCCTTCAGATTTTGAGCATGTGCATGACCTTGTGAGCCATAGCCGACAACCGCTACTTTCTTCCCTTTTAAAACCTCTTCATTCACATCTCCGTTATAATATACCTTTACCATTTCCCTCATCCTTTCCGTTTTTTGAATAATAAGTTTTTTCAGATTGCTTCTAATTCACAATTGAATACTGTTTCAGGTCTGTGACCGACTTTCCATTTCCCCTGGCGAATGCCGTGATCCCTGTCCGGGCGATTTCTTTGATGCCATAGGGTCTTAATAAATCGATGATCGCTTCTATCTTGGAGGTCTCCCCCGTTACCTGGACGGTTACGCTGTCCCTTGCGACATCAATGATGGCGGCTCTGAAGGGTTCCACGATCCCATTGATTTCGGACCTGGTCTGCCCTGTACTCAATACCTTGATAAGGGCCAGTTCCCTGGCAACGACTCCTTGATCCGTGATGTCTGAGACCTTGAGGACATCGATCTGTTTATGGAGCTGCTTCAGGAGCTGTTCGATTTTACGATCGTCTTCCACGTTGACGACGAAGGTCATTCTCGAAATCCCTTCCGTCTCTGTATATCCGACCGAAATACTTTCAATGTTGAACTGACGCTTTGTAAACAATCCGGTCACCCGGTTCAAGACACCGCTCCGGTTATGAACAAGGGCTGTCACAATCCGTTTCCTCATGGTTTCACTCCTAACATTTCGTGTAATCCTTTTCCTGGAGCCACCATCGGGTATACATTCTCCTTCGGGTTCACCCAGCAATCGATGAGCACCGGTTCATCACTTGTTAAGGCTTCTTTTAAAACAGAATCGACTTCTTCCTGAGTCTGTACTTTATATCCCTTGATCCCATATGATTCAGCCAGCTTCACAAAATCAGGCTGGGTGGAGAACACCGATTGTGAGTACCTCTCTTCGAAGAAGGTTTCCTGCCACTGTCTCACCATTCCAAGTGTGCCGTTATTGAGAAGGACCACTTTCACAGGGAGGTTCAGCTCTTTCAGGAGGACGAGCTCCTGGAGAGTCATCTGGAAGCCCCCATCTCCTACAAAAGCGACCACTGTACTGTCCGGGTTTGCCAGCTGTGCCCCGATCGCTGCGGGGAATCCGAATCCCATCGTGCCAAGTCCTCCGGATGTGACCCAGTTATTCGGCTTTTTAAAAGAATAGTATTGGGCGGCCCACATTTGATGCTGCCCCACGTCCGTGGTGACGACGGCTTCCCCGTTCGTCATCTCGTACACCTGCTCAATCAACCGCTGAGGGGATAATACATCATGAGCCTGGTTATACCAGAAAGGATATTCCCTTTTGTATGATTTAAGATGCTGATGCCAGGCATCGAAATCGGGCTTCTCGGTCTCATGTTGAAGGAGTCTTGAAAGGGCCTGTTTCGAATCGGCCACAATCGGGATCTGGGTTTCAACGTTCTTCCCGATCTCAGCCGGGTCGATGTCGATATGAACCACTTTGGCCCTTGGTGCAAAGGTAGCAAGATTCCCTGTTAAACGGTCATCAAAACGGGCACCGATATTGATGAGCAAGTCACATTCATGGATGGCCATATTACTTGCATAACACCCGTGCATCCCCGCCATACCAAGAAACAGGGCATGGTCTGCCGGGAATCCCCCTAATCCCAATAAGGTGTGAACCACCGGGAGGTCATATTGTTCAGCGAACGCCTTCAATTCCTCTGTCGCCTTCCCGTGAAGCACTCCAGCCCCTGCCAGGATGACGGGCTGCTTCGACACCTTGATCGCATCCACCAGCTTTTTGATTTGGAGGGGATTCGGATTAAAGTTGGGCTGATAACCGGGTAAGTCCATTTCCACTTGGTGTACCGGGTAGGCCTGCTGCAATGTCAGGTCTTTTGGAATATCGACGAGTACCGGCCCGGGCCTCCCGGTTGATGCGATATGAAAGGCTTCCTTCACGATCCTCGGTAAATCTTTAATGTCCCGTACCTGGTAATTATGCTTGGTGATCGGCATCGTGATGCCTACCACATCCGCTTCCTGGAATGCGTCGGTTCCGATGACCCCTGAAGCCACCTGCCCCGTAAAGACGACCAGCGGAAGGGAGTCCATCATGGCATCGGCGATCCCCGTCACGAGATTCGTCGCACCGGGTCCTGACGTGGCGATGACCACACCCGGTTTTCCCGATACCCTTGCGTATCCTTCTGCGGCGTGGATGGCCCCTTGCTCATGACGGGCGAGTACGTGCTTGATCGGGGCTTTGTAAAGAGCATCGTAAATCGGCAAGACCGCTCCTCCAGGGTACCCAAACAGAATCTCAACCTTTTCCTCCTTCAAAGCTTTCATGAGCATATCAGCACCGTTGACGTTTTCTGTCAGTGTCTGTGAAGCCGGTTCTGCCTCTACCTTCGCTCTCATTGCCTATCTCCTCCATTTCTTACTTTTTTTAAACAAAAAAGACCTTTCCACCCACTACGACAGAGTTCATCTTTCGCAGGGGCGAAAAGGTCTTATGTCCTTTCCACGGTACCACCCTAGTTTTAGAGATGAAGAGTATCATCTCCCTTGGCAGGCTGATCGATTTCACCAGCCTTTGTTTTTGTAACGAGTATCATCTACTCGATCGTTCCTACTTACACGGTTCAGAACGATACTCAGAGGGGATGTCGGTATTGGTTGTATTACTGGTTTGCAGCACCACCAGCTCTCTGTAAATACGGTTCCCAACCCTTTTACCTCTTCAACGTTTTAACATTTATTCTGTTTTCAAGATGCCGCCTGTACTCGCTGATGTAACAAGTTTTGCGTATCTTGCTAGATATCCTTTTTTGATTTTCGGAGGAGGCTGTACCCACTCCTGTTGTCTGAACTTCAACTCTTCTTCCGAAACCATAAGGGAAATCGTCCGGTTCGTGAGATCAATGAAGATGGGATCTCCATTTTCCACCACGCCGATCGGTCCTCCTTCAGCTGCTTCAGGGGAGACATGACCGATTGAAATGCCCCGGGATGCTCCTGAAAATCTGCCGTCTGTCATGAGGGCGACTTGCTTCTCAAGCCCGCGTCCTGCAATGGCTGCCGTCGGTGCAAGCATCTCAGGCATCCCCGGTCCGCCCTTTGGACCTTCATATCTGATTACGACAACATGACCTTCTTTCACTTCTCCGCTTTCAATTCCGGCAAGGGCCTCATCCTGGGATTCATAGACAATCGCTTCACCCATGAATGTTTTAATGGATGGGTCGACTGCCCCCACTTTGATGACACCGCCATTAGGAGCAATATTCCCGAAGAGGACGGATAATCCCCCGACTGGACTGTGGGCATTTTCCCTGCTGCGGATGACATCATCATTTTGAATATGAGCATCCTTCACATTTTCATAAAGGGACTTTCCTGTAACGGTGATGCGGTCTTTGTGTACGGCTTCCATTTCACACAGCTCTTTAATGATGGCGCTGACCCCTCCTGCATTGTGAACATCCTGCATGGAGTAATCCGAGGCCGGGCTTATCTTGGATAAATAGGGAACCCGCTCAGCGACTTTATTGATCCGATTGATGTCGTAATCAATTTCTGCCTCATTGGCAATCGCCAGCGTATGGAGGACCGTATTCGTTGAACCTCCCATCGCCATGTCTAGGGCGAATGCGTCATCGATCGTATCCTCCGTTATGATATCTCGTGGCTTGATATCTTTTTTCACCATTTCTACAAGATGTTTCGCTGCGTCCTTTATCAATTTGTGCCGTTCTTCCGATGTGGCTACGATCGTCCCGTTCCCTGGTGGAGCCATACCAAGCATTTCCATCAAGGAATTCATGGAGTTCGCCGTGAACATACCGGAACATGATCCGCAAGTCGGACACGCGTTGGCTTCGATGTCGAGAAGTTGTTCCGCCGTCATCCTTCCTGACTGATGGGCTCCTACTCCTTCGAAAACGGAAACGAGTGATAATGGCTTTCCTTCACTTGATACTCCCGCTTCCATCGGACCTCCCGATACAAATACGGAAGGGACATTGGTTCTGACTGATGCCATTAGCATTCCCGGTGTGATCTTGTCACAGTTCGGGATGTAGAACACTCCGTCGAACCAGTGAGCATTGATGACGGTTTCTGCTGAGTCGGCGATCAGTTCCCGACTCGGGAGTGAGTACCTCATTCCGATATGACCCATGGCGATCCCATCGTCGACACCGATCGTGTTGAATTCAAAGGGGATTCCCCCCGCTTCACGGATCGCTTCTTTCACCACCTGGGCGAATCCGTTTAAATGCATATGACCTGGAATGATGTCGATGTAAGAGTTACACACCCCGATAAATGGTTTTTCCATGTCTTCCAGCTTGACTCCCGTCGCATAGAGTAAACTGCGGTGGGGAGCCCGGTCGATCCCTTTCTTGATCATGTCACTACGCACGTCATCACCTCCAACTTAGCCGACTTGAGCATTTTGTTTGTAAACTTTTCTTCCATCCTGCGTGACAGTGTTTCTGAAATCCTGCAATAATTGATTTGTATACTTTCCAGGTTTTCCGTCTCCGATGACACGTCCGTCAACTTTCACAACGGCGATGACTTCAGCGGCAGTTCCTGTTAAGAACACTTCATCTGCTGTGTATACATCATGCCGGGTGAAGACTTCTTCTTTCATCACGAAACCTGATTTTTCCGCGATTTCGATGATGGCATTCCGGGTGATCCCTTCGAGGGCCCCTACATATCCTGGCGGCGTAAGGATTTTTCCTTTTTTCACGATGAAGATGTTATCGGCTGATCCTTCTGCTACATATCCCTGATCGTTCAACATCAATGCTTCGCTGACGCCTGCAAGATTCGCTTCGATTTTAACGAGAATGTTATTTAAGTAGTTTAATGATTTAACTTTCGGTGACAGAACATCCGCACGATTTCTCCGGCTTGCGACGGTAACGATATCAATGCCCGTTTCGTATAAGCTTTTAGGGAAAAGGGCCAGCTGTTCCGCGATGACGATGATCTGTGGCTTTTTACAAGTGAATGGATCCAACCCCAAGTTTCCAACACCCCTGGATATGACCACCCGTATGTAGGCATTCTCGAGTTTATTTTTTTTCAATGTATCAACGATAATGTCGCTCATCTCTTCTTTTGAAAGCTCAATGTGCAACATGATGGATTTGGCTGAGTCATAAAGGCGATCAACATGTTCATCCAGACGGAACACGTTCCCATCGTACATTCGAATCCCTTCGAACACTCCATCTCCATATAGAAAACCATGGTCGTACACAGATACAACTGCGTCTTCCTTTTTTACATATTGCCCGTCTAAGTAGATCCACTGTTCGTTCATGTTAATCATTCCTTTCCCGGTTGAAATTTATTTGATTACTCGGAAATTTATATTTGCAACGAAAGTACGTTGACTGTAAGCCTGTTGAGAGGGGGCTGAATCGGTTTATGACTGCCGCTTCCCCCCGGCTCAGGTTTTTTTATTGAGGACAATATTACTCCCGTTTCACAGGAAGGTCAACAGGGTTTTTGTAAATTATTTGACTATTTAGATTAATCTGATTATAAGTAAACGCTTACATCTTTGTCCTAATAGAGTTTATGGTGAGAAAAAAATATTTGAGATTTTTTTCATTAGAGGGGTGAATGGTCATTCAGAAGTGGCGAATATCTCAATCAAAAATTTTTCGACAAAATCCTACAGGAATGGGGTTCCGGGGAGTTTGTACCCAAGGCGGATCTGATCCGGAATGGAAAGCTGAAATCTATTTTTAGCAATAGGCATGTTCACTCAAAAAAAAATCAATCCAGAGACACGCCTCTGGATTGATTCTTCTATACCCATGTATACATATAATTCTGATCTTCGACATCGTTTGCTTTTTTGACGATTTTTAACGGCTTGAAGGTATCGATCATGACAGCGAGCTCCAACGTTTCTTTTTTTCCGATACTGGCTTCCGTCTTTCCTGGATGAGGTCCGTGTGGAATGCCGCTCGGATGGAGGGTAATCGATCCTTCCTTGATTCCTTTCCTGCTCATGAAGTTCCCTTCCACATAATACAGCAGTTCGTCACTGTTCACGTTGCTGTGATTATAGGGTGCCGGGATCGATTCCGGATGATAGTCGTATAATCGCGGCACGAATGAGCAGACAACGAAGTTATGACCCTCAAAGGTTTGATGGACAGGCGGTGGCTGATGGACACGCCCTGTGATCGGTTCGAAGTCTTCTATGTTGAATACCCACGGATACAAATATCCATCCCATCCGACGACGTCCAGTGGATGGTGATTCAATACGTGGGAATGGAGTGCTCCCCTTGACTTGGTGATCACTTCAAATTCGCCTTTTTCATCTTTGGTTTCAAGCTTTTCCGGTCCCCGCAGATCCCGTTCACAAAACGGGCTGTGTTCCAGCAGCTGTCCGTACTCGTTACGGTAGCGACGAGGGGTGGTGATCTGGCTGAAGGACTCGACGATCAGCATCTTCGTCTCTTCCTCAGGAACGACACGGTAGATGGTTCCGATCGGAATTACCACATAATCACCTTTTCCATACGTGATGGTTCCGAACATCGTCTCTACCTTTCCTTTACCAAAATGGATATAAAGCATTTCGTCTCCATCACCATTCCGGTAGAAGCTTGTCATCTCTTCTGTGACATAGGCAGTTCCAATCAATAAATCGGAATTACCAAGTAAATACTCACGGCTCTTTAAGGCACAGCCTTTCTTTTCTACTTTGTCTGTAAAGAAATGTCGATGGCGCAGAGCACCCTCTTCCTCAAATTCCGGCATATAACTGCCTAAATACTCTGTTTTCGCCACAGCCGTCGGCAAATGATGATGATACAGAATCGACTGTGTTCCCGAGAATCCCTTCGTGCCCATCACCTGCTCCCTGTAGAGGGTCCCGTCGTCCTTTTTAAACATGGTGTGACGTTTGTGAGGTATGCTCCCCATTTGTCGATAGTACATGGTCTTCCTCCTCTCTTTTCTCTGCAATCGTATTCTTTAAAACCCCTAATCCCTTAATCTCTAGTTCCACTACATCCCCTGGCTTCAACCACGGGTGCTTCTCGGGACCAAGCTCTAAAATGCAGCCGGTTCCGACCGTACCGGATCCGATCACCTCACCGGGATACAGGGTGACGTCTTTCGATGCACGTTCGATCATGTCTCCAAATGTATAATGAATATCCTGATAATTCCCCTGTGACAAGAGCTTCCCATTCACTTTTGCCGTCATAGGAAGGTCAAGACGGTCACCACTGCGATACGTATCCACCTCATCCTTCGTCACTAAATAAGGGCCGAAAGAGGTGGCAAAATCCTTTCCTTTTGCGGGACCGAGTCCGACTTTCATTTCATGCTTCTGGATGTCCCTTGCACTCCAGTCATTCATGATGAAATAACCGTAAATATAATCTTCTGCATTGTCTCGGGAAATGTTCCGGCCTTCTTTTCCGATGACGCAGGCGATTTCCAGTTCGTAATCGAGCCACTCACAGCCGGCAGGTTTCGCGATGTGATCGCCGGGACCTTTTACAGCTAAGTGATTGGTGAAATAAAACACGGGAATGTCATACCATTCCGGCACCACATCGAGTCCCCTTCGTTTACGGGCCGTTTTCACATGCTCCTCGAAGGCATAGAAATCCCGGATGCTCACAGGCCTTGGAACCGGCGCCGTCAGGGTGATACCACGTATTGAATGCACTCCCTTGTCTTTTTCCAAAAAACTGCCGAGCTCCTTCATCCTTTTTAAGCCTTCGTCACCAAGTTCGATGATGGATAACATATCTTTAGGAAGTGAGCCTCCGCTCACAGCATGGATGTCCACGACAAGTTCATCCTGAACCATCCCCGCCTTTACTTCTCCATCTATTAAAAAACTAACCAACTTCACGTGTCATCACCTTTTTCGAATCAATTCAAATGAATCGGATAATGGTTTGGTGTACATCTGACCGGCAAGCCTTCCCACCGGTTTGAGTTTCTCTGAATCTATTTTCCCGTCATAGTAGAGTTCATCATTGATCCTGACACACTCCACCTTCCCGATGACAAGGCTTCCTGCACCGGGATGATCACCGAAGTGAAGAACCTCATGAAGCACACATTCCAACTGAACCTTGCTTTCCGTCACTCCAGGAGGTTTTACCGTAATGGACTCCTTCTTCGTCAGCCCGACCTGATCAAATTCATCCACGACGGATTCAAATTCGATGGCACAGTTGTTCATCTCCTCCACAAACTCTTCACTGACGATGTTGATGACAAATTCCTTCGTTTTCTCGATATTTCGGAGGGTATCCTTTTTGCTGCCATCTTTCCCTCTTCTCATAGGAGAGAAGCAGACGAGCATAGGCTCTGCAGAAATCGCCGTAAAGAAGCTGTATGGAGCGAGGTTCGCATTCCCATTTTCATCAATGGATGATACAAAGGCAATCGGCCTTGGCAGAATCGAACCGATCATCAATTTGTAAGCTGCCTGCCACTCAAGCGTCTGGGGTTTGATATCCATTTCACTTCACCCCTTCGTTATTCAAAATGACTTCCAGAGCTCCAACGAATCGTTTATTATCCTCTTCTGTTCCAACCGTGACCCTGACCGTGTTCGGGTATCCGAGAAGCGTTCCTGAACGGACGACAAGACCCTCTTTTACAAGTTCATGGGAGACCACGTCCCCATTCAATCCTGTGTCCACCATGATAAAGTTGGATTGAGAAGGGAAATAGGATAAGCCCATCCGGTCGAATTCCCCCTCCAGATAATGACGACCCTGTTCGTTCTTATGGGTGCACTCCCTTATAAATGCCTGATCTTCCAGGGCAATGATCGCCGATTTCTGGGCAACGGTATTCACATTGAAGACATCCTTCACTTTACGGAGCTGTTCAGCAATCTCCTCGTTCATGACCCCGAACCCGACCCTTAACCCGGCCAGCCCATAAATTTTTGAAAATGTCCTAAGGACGATGAGATTTTCGAAGGCAGGCATAACCGGCAGGGTTTCTAAATAATCATCGGTTGTCACATACTCCATATAAGCTTCATCCACCACCACGAGAACGTGGGATGGGACACTTTCGATGAACTCCAGGAGTTCTCTTTTCCCTACGATGGTCCCCGTTGGATTATTGGGATTACATACAAAGATCAGTTTTGTTCTTGAAGTGATATGGTCAAGCATCCCCTGTAAGTCATGGGTACCTTCTACGAGCGGGACAATGACAGGTGTGCCCCCCTCTAACAATACATTGGTCTGGTACCTCGGAAACGTCACGTCGGCCATGATCGCCTCGTCTCCACTGCTTAAATAGGCCCTCGTCAACAGACGGATCACTTCATCCGATCCGTTCCCGAATACGAGTTGTTCTTTCGGAACGCCCAGGAATGCTGAAACTTTTTGACTCAGATCCACCGCAGCCCCGTCGGGATATAAAAACAAGTCGCTTCCGTTTTCTTTAAACCACTCTTTCACTTTCGGGGAGCAGCCATATATATTTTCATTTTCTGATAATTTTCTGATGGAGCTGAGTCCATGTTCCTTCTTTAAATCCAGAAGCGTTTTCCCCAGCACATATGGAGCGATATGTGTGACCGCTTCCCTTGTTTTGAACTTCAATGTCATACATATACCCTCGCCTTCCTCATGGATGAAGGGGGTTGACTCATGTGTTAGCTTATCTTCCCGTTAAAATATGTACCTGCAATCCGTACGATATTCAGCGTAGAAGCAGCTAATCTCTTCATGAGTTAACCCCCTGACCGGTCCTTTGACCCCCGTTATATATATTCTATCTATCTATTTTTTATAGGTTCCCTCTGCGCTCCTGTTCGCGTTCGATGGATTCGAATAGGGCTTTGAAGTTTCCTTCGCCGAATCCCCTCGCCCCTTTACGCTGGATCACTTCGATGAATAGAGTCGGACGATCCACGATCGGCTTCGTGAAAATTTGAAGAAGATACCCTTCGTCATCCCTGTCTACTAAAATATTCAACTCTTTGATTTGCGAAATCTCTTCATCGATTTCACCTACACGCTCTGAGAGCATTTCGTAGTAGGAATCAGGAGTGCTCAAGAACTCCACTCCATTTTCCTTCAGGATCCCGACTGTCTTCACAATATCCTCTGTCAGGATGGCAATATGCTGCACTCCCGGTCCACCGTAGAACTCAAGATATTCCTGGATTTGTGATTTGCGCTTCCCTTCAGCAGGTTCATTGATCGGGAATTTGATGCGGCCGCCGTTATGCATGACCTTGGACATCAGGGCAGAGTATTCTGTTGTAATGTCTTCATTCGTGAAATGACGCATTTCCTTGAAGCCCATTACTTTTTCGTAGTATTCCACCCACTCTTCCATGCGCTCCACGTTACCGACGACGTGGTCGACAGCGATGATGCCGGCGTCTTCATTTTTAAGCGCGGTATCATATTTTTCAAAGCCAGGCATGAAAATCCCTTTGTAATCCTTACGTTCCACAAGTGTATGGATCGTATCCCCATATGTACCGATCACGGCTTTCTTCACTGTTCCATTATCATCTTCCAGTGTTGAAGGAGGCATGATTTCAATCGCACCCCGTGCCACTGCCCCGGTGTAAGCCTTTTCAACATCATCCACGACAAGTGCGATGTCTTTGACGCCGTCTCCGTGTTTCTTCACGAATTGGGATACCCGGCTTCCTTCATGCAGACTTCCTGTAATGAGCAATCGCACCTTGTTTTGTTGCAGTACATAGGATACCGTGTCACGATTGCCTGTTTCGAGCCCTGAATAGGCAACGGTCTTAAATCCGAATGCTGTACAGAAGAAGTGGGCTGCCTGCTTTGCATTACCTGTATAATATTCTAAATAATCGACATCCCTTACCGGGAAGACCTCTTCTACCTTAACCTGCTTTTTTGCCACGTTCTCTTGCATATTAACCCCTCCATTAAACGTAAGTATATTCTGAATATTATATTAAATCGTTTTATATAACTTCTCAAGAATGGCTAGTAAAGCTTAAACGCTTCTCTGTGATGAAGTCCGTCCCTCTTTTCATCTCACTGGTTCCTTTTTTCTGGGAGGCATATGGACGGCGTCCCCCTTTAAACCTTCGACCGCTTCGAGCATGGTCTCATTCATGCTGGGGTGGGGATAGAGTGGAAAGCGAAAGTCCTCATCCCTCGCTGCCATTTCGAGTCCCATTACACCTGCAGTGATCAGCTCAACCACACCCATTCCCATCATATGAATACCAAGGATCACATCCGTTTCACTGTCTGACACGACTTTGACGAATCCGTCCTTCTCCTCTGTGAGCTGGGCGTACCCATTTCCCCTGACAGGGTTCTCACTCACCGTGACGTAATAGCCCTCCCTCTGCGCTTCCTCTTCTGTAAGGCCGGCATATGCAATCGGAGGAATCATCTGCACCACCGTAGGCACAAACCGCAGATCCACCTCTACCGGAAGTCCCGCCATGGCCTCTGCCGCCGCCTTCCCCTGCTTGATCGCCTTCACTGCGAGGGACGGACCTTCCGTCACATCCCCGATCGCCCAAATATGGGGAATGGAGGTCCGTCCCTCAGGATCTGTCTGGATATATCCCTCTACGGTTGTCTCTATACGAAGGCGGTCCAGACCGAGATCTGATAGATTGGGTTTTACTCGGCCGCTCACGACAAAGTGAGAACCTTCGATGGAGACCGTCTCTCCATCTTCTTTTTCGAGCTCTGCAATGACATGTCCGTCCCTCTCACAGGCCTTTGTCAGTACGCACTGTTTGACGACACTGATTTTCTGTTTTTTTAATTGCCTGGACAGTTCTTTGGAAAGGGCGTTATCCATTGCCAATTCTTCACTCAGGATTAACGTGACCTGACTTCCCAATATGCAGAATACGGACGCAATCTCCAGTGAAATATAATCTGCACCATACATGATCAGTTCCCGGGGGATCTCCTCCAGCTCAAAAACCTGTCTTTCCTTCAGGACCGTATCATCATTGAAGATGATTTCATCCGGATAGTGAAAGTCTCCCCCTGTTGCGACAATCGCCTCTTTAAAGTTAAAGAGACTGAACTCATGTCCGTTTTCAACTCCGATTCGGGATTCTGACAGAAATGAAGCCGTCCCTTTTATGATTTCAACCTTGTTTGCTTTACAGAGGGATTCCACACCGGTCCGGAGCTGGTTGATTTTTTTATTTTTATAGTGTTGAAGAGTCGCAAGGTTTGCTTCTACTTCCCCAAACTCCATCCCCATCTCCTTCAGATGCTTCGTCTTTTTGAATTCCTGGGCAAAATGGGTGAATACCTTTGATGGGATGCAGCCTTTATTCAAACAGGTGCCCCCCAGATCCTCCCGTTCGATCAGCGTGACCTGTCTACCGAGGCCGGCTGCCCTGATGGCTGCGTGATAGCCTCCGGGACCCCCTCCGATGACAATGACGTCTTTTTCTTCTGTAATTTCTCCCACTACCATTTACATCAACTCCAAAAGCATGGATTGAGGCTCTTCAATCAAATCTCTCAAACGATTGGTAAACGTCACGGCCGTCCCGCCATCGGCCACCCTGTGATCAAAGGACATGGATACATTCATCATGGAGCGGACGACAATGTCATCGTGTTCGTTCACCATCGGACGCTTCTTCGTTTTGTGAAAGGCGATGAGGGCTACTTCCGGCTCGTTAATGATCGGGGTCGCCCCGATCGAACCGTTCAACGGGCCGACATTGCTGACCGTGAAGGTACCTCCTTTGATTTCTTTCATTGCAAGCTCGCCTTCCTGCGCCTTGACGGTGAGTGCTTTCATTTCAGCCTGGATTTCTTTCATCGTCTTTCCTTCCACCCCTTTGATGACAGGAACGATCAGACCTTCATCCGTGTCGACTGCGATACCGATATTATGGTGTGACTGAAGCTCGACGCATTCTTCCTCTTCATTGAGGCGGGCATTGAAGATCGGGAACTCTTTTAAACAAACAGAAAGGGCTTTGATAAAAAACGCGCCCATGGAAACGGACTGACCGTTTCTTTTCATCGTCTCTTTCCAGATTAATAGATTCGTCACGTCGATTTCTTCAAAATGGGTGCAGTGAGGGATGGTTCTGAGTGACTGTGACATTTTGGAAGCAATCTGTTTTCGTCTCCCCCTGAAAGGGATGGTCTCCCGCATAGTTTCTGCTGGCTTCACTTGAGCAGCAGGTACACGTTCCTCTTCACGTTTTGGAGGTCCCCCTATTTCGCTTTTCATATAGAGGAGAACATCTTCATCGACGATTCTTCCCCCTGCCCCTGAACCGACCACTTCGTCGATATTGACCCCATTTTCCCTTGCGATTTTTCTCGTATACGGGGAAGCAAGGATCCTCTTTTTCTTCAAGACCTGAGTCGTTTGGGGAACGGCACGTCGGCTTTCACCCCTGCTTTCCTTTTCCATCAAAAGAACCGTGGATCCAACGGGGATCGTTTCCCCTTCACTTACGGTGAATTCCTTGATCACACCGGAAAACGGTGCCGGGATCTCCGCCGTCATTTTATCTGTTTGTACCTCTACAAGTGGTTGATCCGCTCTCACCACATCCCCCACTTTCACAAGAAAGTGATTGATATTGGCTTCGGTCATCCCTTCCCCGATATCATGAAGCTTAACTTCCATGGACTCCCTCCTTGTCTAATAGCGTGCCACTTTCTCCACTGCAGCAAGCACTCGTTTACTGTCAGGCAAATAGAAATCTTCAAATCCAAAATACGGAACAGGCGTATCGAATCCTGTTACGCGCTCTGTAGGCGCTTTTTGATATAAAAAGGATTTGTCATTGATGATCGCAAGCACATCATTTCCAACCCCACCGGTTGCATGGGCTTCGTGGACGATGACGGTTCTCCCGGTCTTCTGGACAGAGTTCGAGATGAGATCCTTATCAAGGGGATAGAGAGTTCTAAGGTCAAGGACCTCGCAGGAGATGCCTTTATCCGCCGCTTCCTTCGCTGCGTCCTCGGCTATCTTCACCATCGCACCCCAAGCAATGATCGTGACATCCTCACCCTCTGTCACAACCTTGCCCTTCCCGATTTCCACCGTGTACTTCTCTTCCGGCACTTCCTCTTTGGAAGAACGGTAACATCTCATGGGCTCAAGGAACAGGACGGGATCGGGGTCTTCAATCGCCGCAATCAGAAGACCTTTGGCATCATACGGTGTTGCCGGACAAACAACCTTGATTCCCGGCATATGAGTGAAGAGTGCCTCTGTGCTATCGGAATGGATTTCCGGTGCCCGGACCCCGGCCCCATAGGGAGCCCTGATGACCAATGGACAGGTGAAAGACCCGAGTGTGCGTGCACGTATTCTGGAAGCATGGGTCATGATTTGTTCATATGCCGGGTAGATGAATCCTAAGAACTGGACCTCCGTCACCGGGCGGAATCCATTCAATCCCATCCCGATGGCGGCACCGATAAAGCCGGCTTCACTTAAGGGTGTATCAAGCACCCGGTCTTCGCCGAATTCCTGTTGCAGGCCGTCAGTCGCCCGGAACACTCCCCCGTTCGTCCCGATATCCTCACCCATCAACAGGACGTCCTCGTTTTCCTGAAGCATCACTCTCATCGCATCCGTGATGGCCTGAACCATCGTCAATGTCTTCATTTTCGTTAAGGTGCTCATTCTATTCACCTCTCAATTGCTCAAGGAGCTTTTCTTTTTGTTCCTGGATCGTCCACGTCGGGGTGGCAAACACATAATCGAAGATCAAACTCGGATCCGCGGCTGGATAAGCTTCCAGTTCGTCGACGGCTAGGTCCACTTCCTTCGCACATTCCTTTTGGACAGAAGTCGTCCATTCCGCGTCAAGCCAGCCCCTCAGCTTCATGTATTTTGTTAAACGATCGACAGGGTCATTATCTTTACGCCTGGACTCGCTTTCCTGCTGGTTACGGTACTTCGTCGGATCGTCGGCTGTCGTATGGGCACCATATCTCCATGTTACCGATTCGATCAAGGTAGGTCCGTCCCCCTTCCTTGCACGCTCCAGTGCTTTCAATGTTTCAAAATAAACGGCAAAAATATCATTGCCGTCGATTCGGACGCTTGGGATGTCATAGGCAAGCGCTTTCTGGGCAATGGTCTTCGTCTTCATTTGCTTATGCATGGGGACAGATATGGCATATTGATTATTTTGATTGAAGAAGACGACCGGAGCCCCCCACACGCTTGCCAGATTCAATCCTTCATGAAAGTCGCCCTCAGAAGTGGCGCCGTCACCGAAATAGACAATCGCGGCATTCCGGGTTCCTTTTCTCTTTTCAGCAAAAGCCGCGCCCACCGCATGTGGAAGCTGAGTCGCAATCGGGATGCCTGGAGTGAAGATGTTCTTCCCTTCAGGAGGGACACACCCTTCATTCCTCCCTTTCCAGAAAAGAAGGATATGAAGAAGCGAATGTCCGAATGTCATGGTTGCGCCATGATCGCGGTAGGACGGGAATAACCAGTCTTTTTCCTGCAGGGCAAGGGCGCTCCCCACCTGGGATGCCTCCTGTCCTTCATACGGTGCATACGTTCCGATCCGGCCCTGACGCTGCAGGCTGACGGCTTTACGATCGAAGGTGCGAATCCTGATGAGATGCCGGTAAAACGTGCGGGCCAAATCCTCTGAAATATCCTTTTCATATTCACTTTGAACCAGTTGTCCTTCCTCGTCCATGACTTGGACCAGTTGAAATTCCTCGATCATTTCATCACCTCGTGTGGGGCATTATTGTTGGAGATTCGGGATAATGCTTTTATGATATTGCCTGGATTTACGTTCTCACCGACCACTTCGGGCGCTTCGCATGGGAGAAGAAGCTGTTTCTTCTCGTACGTGCATGGATCCGATCCTCGCAGAAACGATTGGCTGCTTCCACCGTGGTCATGTGCTCGTTTTCCGATTGCAGATAGATGTTTTGAAGGCTATTGTAGATGGCACTCGTCTTTTGAAGGACCCGTTCTTTGTTCGGCTCATATAATTCGTCCGCCACCTGGATCAGTCCGCCGGCATTGACGATGTAGTCAGGTGCGTACAGGATTCCTTTTTCGTGCAGCATCAGCCCATGAGTAAGATCTAATAGCTGATTATTGGCAGAACCCACGACCGCCTTCACTTTCAACTGATCCACCGTGTGATCGTTGATGACTCCCCCGATGGCACATGGCACGAAGACATCCGCATCGACAGAATAAATCTCTTCTCCCGAGACGACCTTTATGGCCGCACCCATGTTCTTCGCTTTTGCAACCAATAGATCGATGGATTTCTGACTGATATCCGTTACGTACAGATCTGCTCCCTCTTCCAGCAGTCGCTCTGCTACTTTAAACCCGACTTTCCCGAGACCTTGAATGGCGTAGCTTTTTCCATGAAGGTCCTTACTGCCCCAGACGTTTTGGTTTGTCGCCTGCAGCCCATAAATTACGCCCATGGCTGTCGGGATGGATGAATCACCGCTCCCACCGTACTCTTCATTGACGCCGACGATACAATTTGTTTCTTTTAAGGCATAAACGAAATCTTCCGGCGTGGTCCCCATATCCGTCCCTGTATAAAATCGTCCGTTAAGGGATTCAACGAATTGACCGAAGGCACGGAACAACTCCGGATGTTTATCTTTTTCCGGATCTCCGATAATGACCGCCTTCCCCCCACCGAAGTCCACGTCGGCAGCCGCACATTTATACGTCATGCCTTTGGATAGGCGCAGGACGTCTTCAAGGGCTTCATCCACTGATGCGTAAGGTCTCATCCGGCATCCGCCAAGAGCAGGTCCCAGAGTGGTATTATGTATGGCGATGATGGCTTTAAGCCCTGTTTCTTCATCGTTGCAAAATACGACTTGTTCATGGTTCTGTATTCTCTGGAACATATCCATTTCATTTCCCCCTACAAGCTCTCTGTTTGTAACCGCTTTCAATTTAGTCGATACTTTAGACACTGTGCTTCCTCCTTTTACTGCTCACTTCATAAATGGATCTAGCTCTCTTTTATTCTTTCGTTAATTTTCTCTTTCGGTAATACCACTTGCTTCACTTCACCTTTTCCAATGAGTCTGCCATTCTCTCTTTCTCTGACAGTCACTTCGGTCACGATGACGTTTCGTTCATATTCAATAACGTTCGCTCTAATTTCAAGAAGGGAACCTGTTTTCGCCGGAGCCATATGCTCCACGTTCACCTTTGCCCCCATTCCTTCTTCGTGATCTTCCAAATAGGGTAGAATGCCTTTCCTGGATGCCCACTCCATGTGATACACCATCGACAACGTTGAATACACGGGATGCACCACGTTTCCTTCAAACTGGGCATACATGCCGGGGGTGACTTCAGTCGTAATGATGGCGGTATGTCCTACTGCTAATCCAGACTTCATTGCTTTCCCCCTTTAAACCAACGAATCATACATTTTTATATAACGTTAATTCAACGATATAATAACATTTTGTTTTATAAATAGTCAATAAATTGTTAAAATATTTAAAATATTATATTAATATAAGTTATTCATAGGGACGCAAAAAAGCAACGGAACCAAAGTCCCGTTGCTTTTTACAGAAGGTTGTTTATTTTTTTATCAGCCTATGAAAGAAGTGCCCGGTCACTTGCCAGTTGACTGCCGCGGATCCTCTGGAATTCATGGAGCAGTCCTTCGACGGTGAGATGCTTCTTCTGTTCTTCATTCACTTCCAGGATGATCTGCCCCTTATCCATCATGATCAAGCGGTTCCCGAGATCCAGGGCCTGCTGCATATTATGGGTGACCATCAATGTAGTGAGCTTGGACTTCTCCACAATCTCTTTTGTCAGGTTCGTAATCAGATCCGCACGGGCCGGATCAAGGGCAGCCGTATGTTCATCCAGCAACAGGATCGATGGCTCTGTGAAGGTCGCCATCAAGAGCGATAGGGCCTGCCGTTCTCCACCTGACAATAATCCCACCTTGGCATTCAGACGGTTTTCAAGTCCAAGATGAAGGGTTTCAAGTACTTCTTTAAAGAACACTCTCCGTTTCTTCGTGACCCCCATCCTGAAGGTCCTCGTCCGGTTGCGTGAATACGCCATGGCCAGGTTCTCTTCTATGGTCATGGATGGCGCCGTCCCTGCCATGGGATCCTGAAACACGCGGCCGATCAGCTTTGAACGTTTATATTCTGAAACCTTCGACACCTCGTGATCATCGATCAGCACATTGCCGATATCAGGTATCAGCACACCTGAAACGATATTCATCAATGTGGATTTCCCGGCTCCGTTACTCCCGATGACCGTCACGAAATCACCTGGTTTCAGAGAGAGCTGAATATCATCAAGGGCGATTTTCTCATCGGGTGTCCCTTCATTGAATACTTTATGAATTCGATTTAATTGTAACACCGCCATCACCCTTTCTCTCTGAAATCGGCGTTTGGTTTACCCGTTCCGCCATTCGCTGCGCCTTCCGTTTCTTATCCTTGTAACGATCCATCACCTTAGGCATCACAAGTGCCAGAATGACGATGGTCGCCGTGATCAGTTTCATATCTCCCGTTTCAAGGAAGTCGACACGAAGGGCCATGGAAACGACCAAACGGTAGATAATCGCCCCACCGATAACGGCTAAGGTCGTACGGGCAATCGTCTTCGTTCCGAATAATGCTTCACCAATGATGACAGAAGCGAGCCCGATGATGATCATCCCGATCCCCATTCCGACGTCGGCAAAACGGCTGTACTGGGCGATCAGGGCACCGGATAGTGCCACCATCCCATTCGAGATCCCCAGCCCGAGAATGATCATCAGATTCGTATTGGCAGAGAAGCTGCGGATCATCCGTTGATTATCCCCTGTCGCTCTCAGCGCCAACCCGATTTCCGTTTTCAAAAATGCGTCTGTCAAAAATTTGATCATAAGCGTAATGATCGTCATGACAAATAGAATGCTCCATGTTCCCGGAACTGGTTCCCCAAGCCCGATGGCCGTCCATACTTTATTAAGGGCGGCATCGATTCCCAGAGGGGACCAGAATCCTTCTATCCCTGTAAACGCAGTATCCTGACTGAGCAGGGGTACATTCGATCTCCCCATGATCCGGAGATTGATGGAATAAAGGGCGATCATCATCAAGATCCCTGATAATAAGGCATTAATTTTACCAAACGTATGAAGTAAACCTGTTATACATCCTGCTATAAATCCGATCACTATCGCCGTAATCGTTGCGATGACGGGGTTTACGCCACTGACGATCATGGTTGCAGCGACAGCAGCCCCTGTTACGAAGCTGCCATCGACTGTTAAATCAGGAAAATCCAATATCCGAAAGGACAGATAGACTCCGAGGGCCATAATAGCGTAAATGATTCCAGATTCAAAGGATGCGAATATTGCTGTTGGCACGAATCATCATCCCTTCCTATTTTTCTTCGATAAACTTCCCAAGATCTGACCAGGCTTCCTGTACTTCCACACCTTGTTCTTCAGCTGCCGCTTTATTGAACATCAACTCGAAGTTTTCCGGAGCCTGTACAGGGATTTCAGAAGGCTTTTTCTCTCCTTTTAAAATCTTCACCGCCATCAAGCCAGTTTGGTAACCAAGATCTTCATAGTTGAATCCACTCGCTGCAATGGCTCCTTTTTTCAATGAATCGAGTTCACCTACAAATAGAGGAATATCCTTTTCATTCGCTACCGTGATGACAGACTCAAGAGCTGACACGACTGTGTTATCTTTCGGGATGTAAAGGGCATCGACCCTTCCCACCATGGATTCAGTGGCCTGCTTCACATCTGCAGACGTTGAAACCGTTGCTTCCACCACTTCCACGCCTTTTTCCTTCGCCAGCTTATTCACTTCAGCTACCTGCACCACAGCATTTTGCTCACCGGAATTATATACGATCCCGATCTTCTTCGCTTTCATTTCATCCGTAATAAAGTGGAGTGTCTTTGAAATCGCTTCTGGGTGAGTATCCGTCGTACCTGTTATATTCTCACCCGGCTCGTCAAATGACTTGACCAACTCAGCACCGACAGGATCAGTGACAGAGGTGAATACGATTGGAATGTCTTTTGTTGCATTCAGGGCAGTTTGTGCACTTGGGGTTGAGTTTGCAAAGATGAGGTCTACGCCGTCCCCGACAAAGTTCTTCGCGATGCTTTGTGAGTTACTTTGATCTCCTTGAGCGATTTGAACATCATATTTAACGTTTTCGCCTTCCTCGAAACCGTTTTCACTAAGAGCTTTCTTGAAACCTTCAAAAGCCGCATCCAATGATGGATGTTCCACAATCTGGGTTACCCCGATGACATATTGCTTCTCACCATCTCCACCGCCGGAACTCTTATCACTACCACATCCTGATAGAATCAGCATTCCACATAACATAGAGATCACAACAAGTAATAAACTCTTCTTCTTCACAGAAATCCCCCTTTTTCTCTTCCTGATATATGATCAGTAGTCTACAAGACTAGCAAATCCAATATGATAAAAATATGAATGAACGTAAATACAACGTTATATTATCACTCCTGTCACAAAATAGTCAATAATATTCCGAAAATTTAAAAATTAATACTAGTATAGTCGGTCTTGGGTGGAATATCTAGAGGAAGTTGAGGAAAATTTTTGTGCAATAGCTTCCTGACATGAGGATAGAAACTGTGAAGGGGATCTGTTGAACGTGTGCGACTTTGTGGACTCCACCAAAAAAAGCGCTCACCCTGCAAGGGCAAACGCTTAGGAAAACCTCAATCTATTAAGATTGCATTCCATAACTGGAAAGCTCTATAAAAATCCTGTGTGCATCATTCACCATTCTTTCCAGAAGCTCCTCTACCGTCGGAATATCCGCCACAAGTCCGGACACCTGCCCGCCGTTTATGAAGCCCTGATCCAACTTTCCTTCAAGTGCGCCAATCCGGTGATGGTCCTCGGATGTCATGTGGTTGAATTCATCAGGAGCAACCCCCTCCCGCTCTTTTTGAAGCAGCCCATCTGCATAAGGTGTCTTCATCACACGTCTCACCCTGCCGACAGAACGTCCGACAATGACCGTGCTATCGTCCTTTGCATTCACCAGGGTAGATTTATAGTTTTCATGAAAAGGAGCTTCCTTGGTCGCGATGAACCGCGTCCCCATTTGCACTCCGCTCGCACCAAGGGCAAGCATGGAAGCAAGTCCCCGTCCATCGCCAATCCCTCCTGCAGCAACCACCGGAATCTTTACAGCATCCACAAGCTGGGGAATAAGAGCCAGAGTGGTCGTTTCCAGATTGGAGTTGATCCCGGCGGCTTCATATCCTTCCGCGACGATCACATCCGCTCCTGCCTCTTCCGCTTTCTTTCCCTGTTTTTTCGAAGCGACGACACAGATCACCTTGACGTTGTGTTCATGAAAATAGGGAATGAGCGGAGATGGATTTCCTGCTGATAAGGAAACGATCGGTATCCCGTGCGTCACCACTAAGCGAACCATTTCTTTCAAATGCGGCGTGATGGAAATTGGAATGTTCAGGGCGAAAGGCTTACTGGTCTTCTTTTTCGTTTCAACAATGATCCCTTCCACTTCCTCCACACCCATGGTCCCGACTCCGATCGTACCAAGTGCCCCGGCTTCAGAGATTGCCGCCGTCAACGGGGCATTACTGATGTTCCCCATTCCCCCTTGAATGATTGGATATTTTATATGTAAGGCGTTCGTTAGGTTATTCATTATAATCCCCCTTCGTTAAATTCATGTTATACTTTTTGGAATTATTGGACAAGAGTAATTGTTATTTCCACTAATTTGAATTTATTGTTGACAATTTATTCCTAAACACATATTCTATAATCAGCTACTTTGCAAAGCAAGGTAGCTGATTAATCATCCAGTATCTTGTAATGCAAGACACTAGAAGAGGGGGATTCATATCATATGTCTATCCGCAGTCAGCTATTAAAGGGTATATTAGATGGTTGCGTTCTTTCAGTAATTGATAAAGAACCGGTCTACGGATATGAACTTTCAAAAAAACTGCAGTCTTCAGGATTACAGGATGTGAGCGAAGGGACTATATATCCAGTATTACTACGGCTCCAGAAAAATAATTTGATCCGCGGGGAAATGCAGCCCTCAGAATCCGGACCTAACCGAAAGTACTACTATTTAACAGAAGAAGGGCATTCAACACTCTCTGATATATCACGGGAATGGGAACAAATCGTATCACCAGTGACAACATTGTTAATAAGGGGGAATCATGATGGTTGAAGCAAAGCAATTAATTGAATTGAACAATCAGAAACGAACAAGTTTGTCCGAAGAGAATGAAAAGTACTATTCTGACTTTCTAATATACATGCGTCTTCAGCTTACATTGTCAGAGCAGCAGACCGAGGAAATATTAATGGAAATTCTGGATCATATTATTGACGGGCAACGTGAAGGAAAAACAGCCAGAATGATTTTAGGGGAAGATCCCAAGGCTTACGCTGACGATATCATTGAACAGCTTCCCTTCGAAAAGAAAAGAAGCATTGCTACATTCATAGCATCATTAGCTTTGAATTTATTCGCATACTTTTTGTTGACTCGTGGACTTTTATTATTGATAGGTCCAATGTTTAAGGAAATAAGCAATGAAATTTATCCAGTAACATTCTCCATCCTTGCTTTTCTTATATTCTGCTCAAGTTTAATTGGAGTAAAGATTATCTTCTCTATCATTAAAAAATCCTTGTTCAAAGAGAAGCAAACCCCTATCAAAGACTCCATCAAGGCAGGAACAATGGGCATGATATCAATGGGGATCATTATTTGCAGTATCTACTTCCTGCCTAATATCGGTCCTTCATTCATGTTTCCTTGGTATGCTTCACTAATTACAGGTGCGTTGCTTTTAGCACTCTCTTATTTTCTGAAAAAATAGAGGTCCGTCCCTCAAAAAAAGAGTGGCAAAACTTCTGTCATTTCCAATGCCGTTTTGATGACCTGTTTTATTGATTGCTATTAGCTGGGCAGGATACGCCTGCTTATGAGTCCGCACTTATCGGTAGGGTAATCAGATTAGCACCAGTGCCGATAAATAGACGGAAAAATTCCGCTTAACCCTTAATGAATAGGTAAAAAGGGCTGAAATAGAGGGAAAAATTCCGCCTAATTGACTTAAAAAATACAAAAATGGATAAATTTTTCTCGCACAAGCGGAAAAACTCCGCTTATTTATCCCAAAACAAGTTCTACTCTGATTGTAACCGGAAAAACTCCGCTTACTTAATATTGCTGCCTCTCCAATAAAGGGCAAAATATCTTTTTTAAATCCACCGCACCAAAATTATGTACCTAAGGTTTTTATATTCCTAATAAAGAAACTCGCCAAATTTACTACGGCGAGTTTTACTTATTTATACCAATCATGATACTACCTCAACTGGCATTTTCGACACATCATTTTTTATTTAATCACTTCAAACCGGCAGGTGTTTTTTTCAATCAAGCAATAATGGATGTGTCATCACGTTATAGCTCACATCTTTGTTCTTTAGTTCGTTTCCATCTTCAAATACACTTTCAAAGAAACGGGATGCGGGTTCGGCGAGTTCTTTGTAGTATTCTCCGAACAAAGTGGCTGCGTGTGCTCCGAGCCATTTTTCAGGCAGGAGTTCTTCCGGCAGGCCCGGATCGACGAAGAGGAATTTCCGGTATTCATGGACGAGCTTCGTTCTTTCCACGAAACATTCGGCGTCGCTCATTTGCCCTTTACTGATTTTACTTTTATCAATCATGTATTGTTGACTGTACCGGGAAATGAATTCCTGGTATCGGTCATTGATTTCGTTCAGGTCCCAGCTCTTTTCTATCAACCGTTGATTGTCATTCGGACCTTTATGTTCAGCAATGAAGAAATCGACGTACTCTTTAATCTCGTACTTATCGATAAGGGATTTCACCTGCTTCTCCAGGTTGTTGGGAGAAATCCACGTACTCGTCGACAGTGTTCCAAATCCGCTCCAAACCAGCTCTTTTCTCAGCTCATCACGGATACTCCTGATCTCTTCAGGAATGGAGTACATGAGGATCCTCCATTTACCGTCCCATTGCTCAGGTTTCAGCTTAAATATCCTGTTTGCCGCTTCTTCCATGCGGACCTCACCGCGTTCAGTCAGGGAGTAATAGCTTTTGTTCCCTTGCTTCTCCGCCTGGACCCATCCCTGCTTGTTCATCCGGGAAATTGCGGCACGGACGGCCTGATCATTATGACCGAATTCATTCAGCAGGCGAATCAAACTGCCGATCCAAATTTTATTTCCGTAATGGCGAATGTAGTCCCCGTATAGTGTAAAGATCATTGATCTTGTATTCATCGCTGCCTCTCCTTTTATCCTATCGCATTCATTTATGACGTTAATTTTACGTTTAATTAATATAATATCACAAACATTCCGTTGAAATAAATGAATATTCTTTATCTTAAATGATAAAATAAAAAATCAGGCCCCAAAGAGCCTGTCCCTCAATGATACACCCTCAACATCTCCAGCATCTTCACAAAGTCATACGTGTTCACAACCTTGTCCTTGGACCAGTTTGCCTCGATCCAATGTACAAGCTCCTCCTGACTGTTGAACACTTCCCCGCTCGTGTCCGCCTTCCTGATCATAAATCTGCCGTTATCTTCATCTGCGACGACAAGACAAGGAATCTCACTTTCGACTGTCATGATCTCAAATTCCATCTTTATCACCTCACGTCTATCCTTTCTAAAAAGGAAACCTCTTAATCACCAAAAGCCCTGCAAAAACAGGGCACTTACGATTCAATATTTTCAACAAGGGTCGCGATTCCCTGACCTACTCCGATGCACATAGTGGAGAGGCCGTATCGTACTTTCCTTTTCTTCATTTCATAGAGAAGGGTGGTAAGGATACGGGCTCCACTTGCCCCGAGGGGATGGCCGAATGCAATGGCTCCCCCGTTGACGTTGACGATTTCCTCGTTCAGTCCAAGTTCACGGATGCAGGCGAGGGATTGGGCCGCGAAAGCTTCATTCAGCTCCACCAAGCCGATCTGATCAAGGGCGAGGCCTGAACGCTTCAGGACCTTCTGTGTGGCATAGATCGGCCCCAGTCCCATGACGGAAGGCTCCAGGCCCGCAGTGGCTGACGTCACGTAACGGGCGAGGGGGGGGACGCCTAATTCCTTCGCCTTTTCCCTGCTCATGAGTAAAAGAGCCGATGCCCCGTCATTCACACCGGAAGCATTCCCAGCAGTCACGGTCCCCCCCTGGAATAGGGGCTTAAGTTTCTGCAGCTTCTCACTATTGGTGTCGGGTCTCGGATGCTCATCCATCATAAAGGTGGAGACATTTCCTTTGCGGTCACGAAGCTCCACCGGTACAATCTCTTCTTTGAAACGTTCTTCGTCCATGGCACGCTTCGCCTTCACCTGGCTCCAATAGGCAAAGTGATCCTGTTCTTCACGTGAAATACCGAACTGCTTCGCCACGTTTTCAGCCGTTTCCGGCATGGAGTCGGTCCCGTATTTTTCTTTCAGGCGGGAGTTGACGAAGCGCCAACCGATCGTCGTGTCAAACATTTCCATATTGCCTCTCGGGAATTCTTTTGTAGGCTTGGCCATGACGTACGGGGCACGCGTCATACTTTCGGTTCCGCCTGCAATGAAGACCTCCCCTTCTCCTGCTAAAATGGCCCTTGCTGCATAGTTCACAGCGTCCAGTCCCGATCCGCACAGACGATTGATGGTCGTCGCACCGACTTCGACAGGAAGACCGGCGAGGAGAGTCGACATCCGTGCGACATTCCGGTTATCCTCTCCGGCACCGTTGGCGTTTCCAAGTACCACTTCTTCCATCGTATCGACGGGTACGAGGGGGTTCCTTTCCACAAGGGCTTTTATGACATGAGCCCCCAGGTCATCAGGACGCACTTCTTTGAGTGCTCCTTTATATCTTCCGATCGGGGTCCGTACGGCATCGACAATGACAACCTCTCTCATGATTGGGGCTCCTTTTCTTTTGTTGATGAATAATCATAGACCCCTTTTCCTGATTTTCTGCCAAGGCGGCCTGCCTTCACGTACTTCTCTAACAATGGAGCCGGACGATACTTCTCTCCAAGCTTTTCGTGAAGATACTTTAAATTATTCAGCCGTGTATCCAATCCGACTAAATCACCGAGTTCAAAGGGACCCATTGGGTAATTTAAGCCAAGCTTGATCGCTTTGTCGATTTCCTCTGGAGACCCGAGTCCTTCCTGGAGCATGTAGAAGGCTTCATTCCCGACGAGTGCCGAGATCCTGCTTGTAACAAACCCGGGGAACTCATTGATGACCACTGTTTCTTTTCCCATCAGGCGGGCAACCTGCCCGATGACCTCCGCCGTTTCATCACTTGTTTCCAATCCCCTCACGATTTCGACGAGCGGCATTTTATGTACAGGATTGAAGAAGTGCATGGCAATCACTTTATCCGGCCGTTTCGTAAAGGAGCCGATTTCAGTCGGACTCATGGTGGACGTATTGGTCGCCAGATAGCAATAATCCGGTGCATGGGCATCCAGTACCTCGAATACGCCACGCTTGATGTCTGTTTTTTCCGGAACGGCTTCGATGACCACGTCGGCATCCCTGACGGCAATCGATAGATTCGTTGAATAGCTCAACCCTTCTTTTGCTTCTACATATTCCTGCTGAGTGAGTTTGTTTCTTTCGATTCCCTTCTGGAATAGGAGCTCAATTTCTTCTCTCGCGTGATCCAACTGCTCTTGTTTAATATCAACCAGTGTGGTTCTGAACCCTCCTGTTGCACTTACATAGGCAATCCCTCTACCCATCACACCCGAACCCACTACCACGATATGCTGTGTCATCTTTCATTTCCCCTTTCTTGCAATAAGGGGTTGACCTTGTTAGGACAACCCCTGCTTGATGTTTTTTATACGCCAAATGGATTTAACGGACGGTTTCCGAAGTACGAAATGATACTCTTCGTTTCTGTGTACAGATCAAGCGTCTCCACGCATAGCTCACGACCAAAGCCGGACTGCTTGTAGCCTCCGAACGGAGTACCAGGGAATGCAGAGAACGGACAGTTCACCATGACAATTCCTGCCTGGATCGCTTTGGATACTCTTGTTGCACGCCCATGGTTTTGTGTCCATACGGCAGAACCCAATCCATATTCGCTGTCGTTTGCCAGTTTGATCGCTTCTTTTTCATCCTTGAACTTCATCACGACTACCACAGGTCCGAAGATCTCTTCTTTTACAACCTTCATATCGTGATTTACATCAGTGATGATCGTCGGCTCATACCAGTAGCCGTTTTCGAAGCCTTCCACCTTGGCTGTGCTGCCCCCGGCGAGGATCGTTGCTCCTTCTTCTTTGGCAGATTGGACATATCCATCGATCGTATCCAGTTGCCCCTGGTTGATGATCGCCCCGATATGCGTTCCTTTGTCATGAGGATCAGCAAGTTTCAGCTTCTTCGTCTTCTCAACGAACTTATCCATGAACTCATCGTAAATATCTTCGTGCACATATAATCTGGAACGGGCTTCACAGGATTGCCCTGTATTATAGAAGATTCCGAACAGGGAACCATCCACAGCAGCATCCACATCGGCGTCATCAAAGACGATATTCGGGGATTTCCCGCCTAATTCAAGAGTGACCCTCTTTAATGTTTGGGATGCTTTTTCCATGATGTTCTTTCCGATTGGAGTGGAACCGGTGAAGGCGACTTTATCAACCTTTTCATGCTCCACTAAGTAATTACCGACAGAAGAACCTGCTCCCGGAATGATGTTGACGACCCCTTCGGGTACTCCCGCTTCAATACAGATTTCACCTAGTACAATGGCAGTCAGAGGAGTAAGAGTTGCTGGTTTCACGACGACCGAGCAGCCTGCGGCAATGGCAGGTGCGATTTTCCATGCAGCCATCATAAGTGGATAATTCCAAGGGATGATCTGGGCACAGACACCGACCGGTTCTTTCTCTGCGACGTTTGTGAATTGACCTGGTACGTTATTGACCGTTCCACGGTGACCCACGATCGCGCCTGCATAAAATTCAAAGTCTTCGATTGCCTGCATCACTTGACCTTGTGCCGCGGATAACGACTTCCCGCTGTCCATGATTTCAAGGGATACAAGTTCATTGAAACGGGATCTCATAATGCCTGCAATTTTATTGAGGACACGGGAACGTTTATTGATCGGGAACTTCTTCCATTTACCGAAATCGAATGCATTCCTTGCTGCCTCTACCGCTTTTTCCGCATCTTCTGTTGATGCCAGTGAAACGGTGGCGATTGCCTCACCTGTTGCCGGGTTGTACGTCGTGAAGGTTTCCCCAGACGTGCTTTCCATACGCTGACCGTTGATCACCAATGAATAATGCTCTCTTTTCATTTCAAGGACTTCAAAGCTTTGCTCTTTTACTGTAGACATAACTCCATCTCCTTTTTGATTGAATTATTTTCCGAGAAAGGCTGGTTTTCTTTTCTCCATGAAGGCTGTCACACCTTCGCGATGATCCTGTGTCATGCCTGCGATTCGCTGGGCACATGCTTCTTTTTCCAAGTATTCGTTGAAGGACAGATCCGCACTTCCTTTTAATAAGCGCTTCATCAAGCCGATTGCCTTTGTCGGAATGGAGGCGATCCTTTCTGCGAACGCAGCCGTCTCTCCCTGCCAATCATCAACCGGTACGATTTTCGTGACGAGGCCAAGTTTTTCAGCATCAGTTGCTTTTAACTTCTCTCCGAATACGGCAAGCTCCAGTGCTTTCGCGTATCCCACAATCTTTGATAAGTAGTAGAGATTTCCTGAATCCGGAACGAGTCCGACATGCACGAATGCCTGTACGAAGCTCGCTTTATCTGACACGATCCTGAAATCACATGCAAGTGCCAGACTGAATCCCGCTCCTGCAGCCACTCCATTGACAGCGGCGATGACAGGTTTTTCACACTGTTCGATTTCCTTCACCATCGGTCCGTAGTTATTCCGCAGCACTTCTCCGTGATCCATATCTTCATCCACTTCACTCAGATCCTGCCCCGAGCAAAAGGCCCTGCCTTCCCCTGTGATGACGATGGCCCTGACGTCTTCATTTCGCGAGGAATCCTTCACAGCCTTTTGGATTTCCAGATTGAGTTGGCGGATAAAGGCATTCAATTTATCCGGTCGGTTCAGGGTGATCCAGGCTACGTTATTTTTCACTTCATAGGTAATCGTTTCAAACATGCTGCAGCCTCCTTATTTTCCTTTGAAATCAGGTTTGCGTTTTTCCACGAAAGCCTTCATGCCTTCTTTCTGGTCTTCAGAGGCAAAAAGGAGATAGAAGTTCTTACGCTCATACTGCATTCCTTCATAAATCGAGGAATCCACGGCTTTATGAACAGACTCCTTGATCAAGCGAAGGGAAAGCGGAGGCTTGGCAGCCAGTTTCCTCGCAAATTTCTCTGTTTCTTCCATTAATAGCTCTTTAGGGATCGTCCGGTTGATGACTCCCCATTGGAGGGCCTGGGCGGCTGTAAACATGTCTCCTGATAACAGCCATTCCATGGAACGGGATTTTCCGATCAGCTTCGTGAGCCTTTGTGTCCCCCCTGCTCCCGGCATGACCCCGAGATTCACTTCAGGAAAACCGAAGCTTGCATCCTCCGCCGCGAATAAAAGGTCACAGCAAAGGGCAAGCTCAAATCCCCCTCCTAACGCAAACCCCTGGACCGCTCCGATGATCGGCTTCTTGATCCAAGCCAGACGGTCCCAATCGGTGAATTGATTCAAGAGCTCCAGATCAATGGCCCCGTCCTCTGCCATTTCATCAATATCGGCTCCTGCAGCGAACGCTCTCCCCCTGCCGGATAACACCATCACTTTCACATTGTCGTTCCGGTCAAATGCTTCGAAAGCATGGACCAGTTCCGATACCATGGGACGATTGATGGCGTTCAGGACTTTCGGTCTGTTCAGCTCGATGAAACCAAGTCCGTCCCTCTCGCTCACTACGATATATTCGTACTCTTTATTCATTCACTTCTTCGCCGATCATAAGGGTGACAAGATCTGCGGCGAAGCCCATAAGGTCCTTCCCGGAAGCTTTTCCTTCGTCGGATTTCATGGCTGCCTTCAGTGCTTCATGGCTTTCGTAATACATTTCACACATTAAGTAATATTTGCCTTCCCCACCCATCGGAGATCCGACAATGCGAGTGACATCCATCTTCTTCAAGCCGGGAATCTTCGCTGTGATCGGACCGTGGGTATTGAAATAGTGCTCATCGAATTTCTCTTTGTTTTCAGGGTGCTTATATAACGCGATTAGTTTTACCATAATGGAATCTCTCCTTTGATTTTCAGTAGTTTACTAGATTTTCACATCATCGTGGATATAGGTTTCATGGCTTCGAACGGGTTCCGGCACTGTTTGCAGTAGAGGATGCTTCTGCAGGCGGTGGGCCCGAACAGGTTCTCCATGGACGTATAAGGGGAATCACAGTAAGGGCAGTGAATCTCCCAATCTTCTTCCCCCGTAAAATGTTCCGGAGGCGGTGCAATGCCGAATTCCTTCAGCCGCTCCCGTCCATTCACCGTCAGTCGATCCGATGTCCATGGCGGAGAATAGACGAAATCCACTTGTATGGACCCTACGTCCAGTTGTTCCCTGCAAGCCTTCTCCACATTACCTTTAATGATGTCCAGTGCAGGACAGCCTACAAAGGTGGGAAGAAGCTCGATCACGAGACTTCCTTCCTGATGATCGACGCGATTGACCATTCCGAGATCCACAATGCTGATGGAATCGATTTCAGGATCTTTCACAGTTTGAAGAACATCTAAAACGGTATCAGTCATTTTCCTTCATCCTTTACCAGCTTGCAGCCGGATTTGTTTGATAGACTTCGCTTAAGGTCGAAAGTGCCGCATCCAGTTCAGGGGTGTGTTCACCTAAGCGTCCATTCCCCTTTTTCATGCTTACACTCGGTGGAAAGGATAGCTGACAGGACCTGAAGACCGGCTCGAGTGCGAGCTCCCAACGTTTTGTTAAACTTTCTTCCCCTTCGATCAAAGCCATAAGGGACATTTCTTTCCCCTTTGGCCCCAGGGTCAGCACTCCCGCGAATTCTTCCAGTACTCTTTCCATTGCCTTATTCATACGATCCCTTGCTTCCCCGCCTGCATTCATCAACTGAATGAACCAGGTTTTCCAGTGAAGCAGGTGATAGTACAATTCAGTGTTGATCTTGACGGCCATCTCGGCAAGTGGTTCATAGGAAGAATTCTTTAGCGCATCGATCCGCACTTTTTTCGCCACACTGTAAAAATAATGCCGCACCACAGCAAAGGCCCAATCATAGCGTGGTTCTTCCATGTAGTTTCCAGGACCGTTCACTTCTTCAAGGAGAATGGCATTTTTTCGTTCTGTCGCTTTCCGACCATGGGCGAGATGGTCCTGATCCCCTTCTCCCAACTCTTCAAGCAGCTGATAAAACATGGTCGCATGCCCCATTGTGTCCTGGTTGATGGACGAAAACGCGACATCTTCCTCGATATGGGGAGCGAGCCCCAGCCATTCAGATCCCCTGTAAGCAAGGATGAAGTCGTCATCGGCCAGCTGATAGAGGAGGCTCAAGAGGGCTTCCTTATAATCTCTATTCGGAATGTCCTGTGGACTTTTCACGTTCATTTCTTCTTCACCAACTCTCCCCATGACATGATTTCTTTCTCATCCAGCATTTCCTGTTCGTACTGTCTCCACTTCTTTTTCAAATAGCCGTATCCCTTGGCGTTACGGTAATCTTTATTATCAAGGCGGGAGACGCTCTCTCTTTCTTCGGGCGTCATCATCCGTATATCCGACCGTTTCACGACCCATATATCCGAAACAGGCTCCCGTCTCATGAAATTCTCCTGAGCCATCACCATGGCAAGCTCATGGTTGGGTGCAAGCAGACTGAACTGATGCTGCATCTGTGCCCCGTCTGACCGTTTACTGAAGACTTCAAATTCCTGATAAAAGTTCTGACCCTTGTCTGACATCTCTTCTCATTCCTTTCTAGCTTACTTGGTCACCAGGGCTTAACGCTTCCCGGACCCACGCATTGTTATCGTAGGATAATTCCCTTAAACGGAGGCGGTCCTTCGATTTCGGCCCTTTGTTGCGGATGATTTCCTTAAAGCGGCTCCAGTCGGGCTGCTTATAGATCCATAAGTCCTGTTCTTCATCAAAGTACATGGTTTCATCCGGAAGCGTCAGACCCAATGACAGCATTCTAGGAACATATTTTGTGAAAAAGTCCTGACGAAGCTGTTCATTGGTTTTCGTGCGAATGTTGTACTTGATGGTAATATCCTGCTTGGAAGAGCCCGTTGTCTTCGCGTCGCCGGGGCCAAAGAACATCAGAAGCGATTCCCACCAACGGTCCACCGCATCCTGGACCAACGCCTTCTGATCCGGTGTACCTTCTGCGAGGGCCATGATGATTGCCTCACCATGCTGGGCATGGAATACCTCCTCGGCACAAATCCGTTTCAGGGCCCGCGCATATGGCCCATATGAAGCATGAAGCATATTCGTTTGTGTAATGATCGCCGCCCCGTCCACGAGCCAGCCGATCAATCCCGCGTCTCCCCAGGTCGGTGCCTCCATATGAAAGACGTTATGAAACTTCAAATCCCCGGAAAACAGATCCCTCATGATATGCTCTCTCGTTTTCCCATAAGGCTTCATCAAATCTTCCGCTACACGAAGCAGAAGCTGTCCGTGCCCCATCTCGTCCTGAACCTTTGCCATGATCCCCAGTTTTCTTCTGAGGGTAGGTGCTTTCGGGACCCACTCCTTTTCAGGTAGTGCACCCATGATTTCACTGATGCCGTGCATGGATATCAGCTTGATCAGCGCATTCCGGTATTCATCCGGCATCCAGTCATCTGCTTCGATCTTTTCGTCATTTTCGATCTTTTTCATAAAATGAGCCATACGCTCATCTTCCGTCAATGGTTGATTTGTCAATACGTCACTCATTGCAGGTCCTCCTTTATCACGTCATTACCACGTTACAGTAAATTCGTGTGATAACTATTTTTCTCAAAAAAATTTATTGAAGCATGGCCTCTCCTCTGAGATCGACAATCCGGATCGCTTTTCCCTCTGAGCGGGGGATTTCCCTGGGAGCTTTCACTTTGACATCCATGGAAACGTAGCAACGATCTTTCATCAGCCCCTTCACTTTTCTTTCCAATTCATTCAGGCGGTCATGATGTAAGTCGTTCGATACCCCATTAAAACATTCATCCGTCACTTCAACCTGCAACTCCACTACATCCAGTGCCCCTTTTTTCTTTAAGTGAACCTGATAATGTGGTGCAAGCTCATTTATCTGAAGCAGAAAATGCTCCATTTCCGATGGAAACACGTTCACTCCCCTGATGATGAGCATGTCATCGACTCTTCCTTTCACCCTGGACATCTTCACCGTCGTCCGTCCACATGAACAGGTCCCATGCTGGATCGAAGCGATATCCCCGGTCCTGTACCGGATGATTGGAAAGGCTTCCTTCGTCAAGCTTGTAAACACAAGTTCCCCGACTTCCCCTTCCGGCAGGGTCTCTAACGTATCCGGGTTAATGACTTCCACGAGGAAATGATCCTCTGCAATATGAAGGCCGTCCCGCGCTTCATGACATTCCATGGCAACCCCGGGTCCGATGACTTCACTTAACCCGTAGATATCGCATGCTTTAATATCCATCTTCCGCTCCAGCGTCTTCCTCATTGAATCCGACCAAGGCTCGGCCCCGAAGATTCCATATTTCACAGAAAGGGAAGCCGGATCTTTTCCTTGTGCCTCCATGGATTCAGCTAAATTGAGAACGTACGAAGGCGTACCGCATATGATGGACGGCTTGAAGTCTTCCAATAAGGTGATTTGCCTGGACATGTTCCCTCCTGACACCGGAACCGTGATCATCCCGAGCTTCTCACTGCCATAATGAAGACCAAGGCCCCCGGTGAATAAACCATATCCATATGCGTTATGCAGGACATCTCCCGGTTTCCCGCCTGCCATGCTGATTGCCCGTGCCACGATTCCGCCCCACATCTCAATATCATTCTGGGTATAGCCTACGACTGTGGGCTTCCCGCTCGTACCGCTTGAAGCATGGACCCTTACCATCTCCTCGCGCTCTACGGCAAACAGGCCGAATGGATAATGATCACGAAGGTCTTTCTTGATTGTAAGCGGTAACATTTTTAAGTCTGACAAAGACTTTATATCTTCCGGCTTGATGCCCCTTCTCTCAAACTGCTCCCGGTAAAAGGGAACTTTCTCATAAACGACTGAAGCAACATGTTGCAGTCTCTCTAGCTGAAGGCGCTCCATTTGCGATCGACCGGCGGTTTCAATCTCATGCAAAATCAATGTATCGGCCTCCCTGATATGATATAAAAATATATTTATATAACGTTATTAATTCGTTTACTTAAATATGTGTTATATTCAACTACTCAAAAGATAACGTGTCTGCTGAAAATTGTCAATATATTTTCAGAAAATTTAATCAAAGTACATTTTATGTCATAGGGGACCCGCCGGTAGTAGTAATGGAGAAATTCAGAGTTGGAGTGCCACATCATGAACAACCACTATTCTCCTTCCCTTTTTCAAAAAAGAAGGACATCTCACACCAATACAGAAATCTTACATAGGACAAGTTCTAAAAGGAGGCCATAAAATGACCACATTTGAAGGAACAAAGGAAATACAGGCATTAGAGTTGGAAATCATTGAAAAGAAAAGGCAGCTTGCACAGCTACGCAAAGAACAAGCGCCGCAAAAGGTTGAAAACTACCTCTTTTTAACAACTGATCAACAAACCGTTACACTGGAGGAACTTTTCAAAGATAAGGATGAACTTATCATCATCCATAATATGGGGAGGAATTGTCGCTATTGTTCCATGTGGGGGGATGGCTTTAATGGGGTGTATCATCATTTGTTAAGTCGTTGTGAATTTGTTCTATCCTCTCCAGACGACCCGGACGTTCAAGAAGACTTTGCAGCTTCAAAAGGGTGGTCCTTTCCACTTGTATCATCGAAAGAAAACACTTTTTCACAAGATCTCGGGTTTAAAAACGAGAAAACCTCCATGCCTGGAGTATCCACTTTCAAAAAAAGTGAAGAAGGTATGATTTATCATTGCAGCTCTGCTTACTTCGGGCCCGGAGACGAATATTGCGTCATTTATTCTTTACTGGATTTATTACATGCTCCATCAGAAGATTATGTCCCTCAGCTGAAGCATAACCTTCGTTCATCCTTTCAGCTCACTCATAATGTTGCAGTTGGAGTGAAGCATTACAGTGAAGCGATTCAATTTTACACGAATATCATTGGAATGAAGGTTGAAGAGCAAGGACAAAAGGAAACAAAGTTCTCGATGAATGGGCGGAATTTCTTCATTGAAGATAGTGATCATAACACCGTGCATTTCGAGTTCGCTGTGGATGATTTTGATAGAAGTAAGCAAAAGCTCCTGGACAGCGGCTGCAGGATAGATCATGTCTATCATTCGAAAAGTGAAATGATATCGGATCCATTTGGATTGTCGTTTCATTTGTATGAGGTCCGAAAAAACAATTAAATATAAAAAAGCCTGCCTTGAAATCATCCAAAGCAGGCTCTTTCCCAATTATTCAGTTGCCGGTTTAAGGATTGTCTCTTCCTTCTCAGCTTCTTCCTGTAATTCTTTATCACGTTTAATCTTCCCGTTTCCGACCGACAGGGCCACTCCCACGCCGATGGCAATGAAGATCAGGCCTGTTAAGAAGACGGTGGTGAATGCATCGGACCAGGCGGTTTCAATCGAAGCAATCACGATGCTTCCGATTTCTTTCGGTACTTCCAGTAATCCCGGGGTCACGAGGAGTCCGAATAGTGCATCCGTTTTTTCGCTTAACCCGCCAAGGATCTGAGCTGCAGCAGGATTATCCTGCTGTGCCGCTACATCCTTCATATTTTCCTGAAGGGATTGATTCATCACAGCATTTAGTACCGTGATCCCAATCGTCCCCCCGATGGAACGGAAGAACGTTGCAGAGGATGTGACGGCTCCCAGTCTCGATTTAGGGAATTCATTTTGAACCGCGATCATAAGGGTCGGCATGACAAGACCCATTCCAAATCCCATCACGATCATGTACATATACGCTGTATATTCCTTCGATTCAGGACCCATCGTACTCATCAAGAAGAATCCAACCACTGTGATCAGCATTCCTGCCGTCAGGACTGTACGATATCTCAGTCTTAATAATAATCTTCCGCCGATGATACTCGCCGTGATCAAAGCGATCATCATCGGTGTCATGGTAGATCCCGCTTGAGTAGGCGTCACCCCGAGGATCCCCTGCATGAACATCGGTACGAACATGATCGCACCGAACATTCCTAATCCGAGAAGGAACCCTAAAGCATTCGTTGTGGCAAATACCCGATTTTTAAACAGAGTTAAATCAAGGATTGGTTCCTTCGCTTTGTTTTCAATGAACCCGAAGACCAGAAGCAAGACGATGGATCCGCCAAATAGCATGAAGCTTGTTCCTGAAACCCACTCGAATTTATCCCCACCGAAATTCAGTCCGAGTAATAAGAGGATCAATGCCGGGATCAGGGTGATGATTCCCAGGTAATCAATGCTTACCTTATCCGTCGGGCGACCGACATTTTCATATTTCAAACCGATGAATAATAGAAGGGCTGATAATAATCCAAACGGTACGTTGATCAAGAATATCCAGTGCCAGCTGATTGTATCGACGATGAATCCGCCAATGAACGGTCCGATGACCGAGCTCAATCCGAATAAAGCCCCGAACACACCCTGCCATTTCGCACGCTGCTCAGCAGTGAAGATATCTCCAATGATGGTTTGGGATAAAGGCATGATCATACCTCCTCCGATTCCCTGAAGGCCCCGATACAGGACAAGTTGCTCCATGGAATTGGCCGTGGCACATAACCCTGACCCGATAATAAAGATGATGACTCCGATCAAATACAATAATCGTCTGCCATATAAATCCGATAATTTCCCCACGATCGGTGTTACCGTTGTGGAAGTGATTAAGTAAGCCGTGGTTACCCATGCAAAAATGGAAAACCCGTTCAATTCTGCAATGATTGTCGGCATCGCGGTCCCGACCACCGTTTGTTCAAGGGCACTAAAGAACATCCCGATGATCAGACCGGTCAGAACCAAACGTTTATTTATCCCTGGTTGTACTGACATATATTTCTCTCCTTATTCTTCTGTATTGTTCTCAATAGCTGCAGCGAGCTTTTCGTAAATCGTTACAAGCTGATCGACATCGGCCTCATCCAGATAGGCGAGGTACCGGGAGAAGATTCCCCTCCTTACCTTTTTCGCCATCTCGAAAACCTCTCGTCCGCCTGTTGTAAGCTCTAACTTTACAATCCGGCGGTCATTCTCATCTCTCTGCCTCGAGACCAAATCATTCTTAAGCAGGCGATCGATCATGACGGTGATCGCACTTGGCTTTACATCTAACTTCTCAGCCAGCTCCGTCGATTTCATTTCTTCTGAAGTCGACAAAAGATAGAGTATGAAAAACTGAGGACCTGTTAAATTCATATCTTTCAATGCAACCGCCATTTCCTGCTGAATATGACGATTCGTTACGTGAAATGCTGTAAATAAGCGATCTATATATGAGTGCTGGATCTGTTCCAGGTCCAAGATCATCCCCCATTTCTATTCAATCGTTTAATATTTAACCTGTTTAAATATTAATCACCTTAGGTAAAAAAGTCAATCAATTTTTCTCCCCTATTTTATTAGCAAAAATATCAGAAAACACGCATTATAAAAACTTTTATACGTAAATGCTTTCATAAGAATTTATCATTTACATGGGGTTATACACTCTTTATAATCGGGTTGATTGTTTTTCAAACTACCGTCATTCAAAAGGAGCATACTCCATGATGAAACAAGTTCAATCATTATTAAACATATCTCTTGGTGCGTTTTTAATCGCATTGAATATACATTTTTTCCTTTCACCGAATAAAGTGGGCACAGGAGGGACGAGCGGGGCAGGCATCGTACTTTCTCAATTTATGGACCTGCCTGTAGGCGTCATCATGTTTACACTGGACATGTTATTATTCATTCTCGGCCTCATATTGATCGGTCCGGGTTTCGGATTGAAATCCGTGTTCGCCAGTTTCTCCCTCAGTGGAATGGTTTGGGGATTGGAGGTATTCCATCCTCTTCAAAACCCGATCGGACATGACGTCCTGATTCAAATTGTCATCGGGACGCTGATCGGAGCTATCGGAGTCGCCATGATCTTTAATCAGGGCGCTTCCGCCGGCGGTACAGGGGTCCTGGCGAAAATCATCCACAAATTCACCGGACTGGAACTGGGACGGGCCGTTCTTGCTTCGGATGTTCTGATTGTCCTTGCGTCTGCCTGGTTCTTCGGACTGCAGGTCGGACTATATGCATTTTTTGGTTTGTTGCTCAAGGGGCTGATGATCGACCGCACGCTTCAATTTTTCAATGAAAGCAAAGAAGTGGTCATCATCAGCGAACACAGCGAAGAAATCAAGGAGTACATCGTTGGTGACCTGGAAAGAGGAGCTACTGTCCATTCGGCCAAGGGTGCCTTTTCTGATGATCAGAAAGAAGTCATCACGACCATTGTCGGACGCAAGGACTTCTCCAAGTTGAAATCATATATTCAATGTACCGATGAGAAAGCATTCATTACGGTTCACAGCATGAACGAAATCTGGGGAAATAACTTTAAATCATTTGCTTAAATGGGCTGATACTGAAATCAGGTGTCTTTTTCTAGAAGGCACCCGATTTTGGATCACCCTCTTTTTCATATATGATAGGAGAAGGAAATATTCGATTGAATGGATGATACCGTGAAGAAAAGACAGACAACAGAACGAAAAGTATATAGCCATCTAAAAGACGCCTTATTGGCGAGGAAGATCGCACCCGGTACCCAGCTGGTCGAGCAAATCATCTCTCAGAAGATGGCTGTCAGCAGGACTCCTATCCGCCATGCGTTGAAACGGCTGGAAGCAGAGGGGCTGATTCAGATCATTCCGAACCGGGGCGCATTCGTCGTCCATCCTACCAGGGAGGAGATCATTTCTTTTTTTGAATTGAGGAAAGAAATCGAATTCCTGACTGTAAAGTACGGCCTGCCTAAAGTTAGAAAATCCGATATGTCCAAGCTCTATTCGTTTCTTGAAGAGGAACAGGAAACGTATAGACAAAAGGATTTGTTAAAATACGTCGAGCTTAATAAGCAATTTCATTTGTTCCTGGCCGAAATAAGCGGGAATAAATTCCTGATTCGCTACATGGATGAAATGCTTACCCAGTCCAATGTCTATTTGTTTTTATTTGATGTGTTCTATCATGTGGAGCCCGGGGAAAACGTCCGCTTCCGGGAGCATGAGGAAATGGTAAAGGCTATCGAAAACAAGGATCAGCAGACTCTCCTGGAACTAATCGACCTTCATATGAAGCATAGTTTCGATGATCTCCGGTTAGAGGAAAATGGGTATTCTTCGTTGGAGTCCGTATTGGAAGAATCACTTTAATAACGCAAAAAAGGGTTCAACGTCAAATGTTGGGGTGAAGTGATTGTTGCTTCACCCTTATCCAATATGTGAACCCAACCTTTTATACTTATGTGTTAATAATATTTTAGCTCGAAAACGCGTAAAGCTTCGAAATCCAAATGCGTTTCGCTTCATCACTTTCGTTAAGTTATTGATTCCCTCCAAAAAGCCATTGGAGTAGTTGTACATAAAGCTATTTAAGATTTCAATCTGCCAATTTTTTAAGGTTTGCGCTGCTTTTTGAAACTCTGGTATGCCAGCCTCATCAATAGCTTTGTAAAAGGAATATAAGTCATGTTTGGTTTGTTGGATGTTCTCTTCTCCATTTTGTTTAGCCTCATCGAACCAGTGACAGAAGAGCTCTTTCAATTCATAAGCCTGCTTTAATTCAGGGGACATATCCAGGTACCGTTGAAGATACCATCGATTGTCCTCTGTTAACTTACAAGACTTTTTATAGAATACGTGGCGCATTTTTTTGCATTTCTTCCGATCGTAGTCATGCCAGCTGGATTGAACTCTTCTCCTTACGTTATCAAGAGCCCAATAAATATACCGAACAAAGTGAAACCTATCCGCCACAATAATAGGCTTCCCAAGTGCTTGCGTGACAGCGGCTTTAAAAGATTGACTCATATCCATGACGACGACTTCTACCTGAGCGCCATACTTTCTAAGATAGTGCTTAATCGTGTTTTTGTACCGATTCGGAAGGATGTCGATGGGTTCTTTGGTGATGCCATTTGCGATGATGAGCTGGTACTTACCCTCTTTGGTATCGCCTTTGTATTCATCAATGGCAATGACCTTAGGCAATTCCTTCGCTTCCTCGTTAACCGTTTCCTTTGCCAATTGATCAAAGCGCCTGACGACCGTTGAAGAGGATGTTCCATACACCTCTGCCGTTTCCTTGAAGGTTTTGCCTTTAATACTACGAATTTTAACCGCTTGGTTCAGTTCGAGAGATAACCGTTGGTATCGTTTCACAAAGGGATTCTTTTCCGCAAACTTCTTCCCGCAAGGGCAAGCGTACCTTCTTCGTTTGTAAAAGATGAGTGTGTGTCTTTCAAACAGTTTTAAATGCTTAATTTTTTGTGTCCGATAGTCGTGAATCTTATGGGTGGAAGTAGTACAAACCGGACATCTGTGAGCTGTAACTGGCATTTCTACATAAATACAAAGTCTCGCTTCCACTTCTTCCATTTTCGTAACCAATGTATCTTCAAAACCCGGTAAAATTATGTTAGAATTCATTATGCACGTATCTCCAATCTATACTTGTTTCTCGACAACTCAAGTATAAAAGACTGGATGATTACGTGCATTTTTTATGTTCAAATTGTGTAAGAACCCCAACAAATATTATAGAACCCAAAAAAGCCGAATCCCGTTACTTGCGGGATTCGGCTTTTTTCATTAGAACAATTTCGTTGTCCAGTCTTCACAGTTCCATACTTCCGTCGCTACATCCTGGTAGAAGTCAGGTTCGTGGCTGATTAAGAGCACGGTGCCTTTGTATTCCTTCAATGCCCGTTTCAACTCTTCCTTAGCCTCTACGTCCAAGTGATTGGTCGGTTCATCGAACACAAGGACGTTCGATTCTTTGTTCATTAATTTGCATAGGCGCACCTTGGCTTTTTCCCCACCGCTCAGCACCTCTACCTTGCTTTCGATATGCTTCGTCGTCAATCCGCATTTGGCAAGGGCTGCACGCACTTCTGCCTGATTCATGGAAGGAAACTCATTCCACACCTCTTCGATGCACGTGTTATTATTCTTTGATTTGATTTCCTGCTCGAAATAACCGATATGAAGATAGTCCCCGAGTTCCACTGAACCGGAGATCGGTTTGATTTCCCCGAGGATGCTCCGTAATAGAGTCGTCTTCCCGATTCCGTTGGCTCCTGATAGAGCAATCTTCTGACCACGCTCCATCTTGAGGTTGAGAGGCCTTGATAACGGTTCATCATACCCGATCACAAGATCCTTCGTTTCAAAGATGACCCGGCCGGCGGTCCTCGCTAGTTTAAAGTTGAATTCCGGCTTCGGCTTTTCTGCAGACAGCTCGATCATATCCATCTTATCAAGCTTCTTCTGACGGGACATGGCCATGTTACGGGTGGATACGCGGGCCTTATTACGGGCCACGAAATCCTTCAACTCCGAGATTTCCTGCTGCTGCCTCTTGAACGCTGACTCTAACTGCTGCTTCTTCATTTCGTGAACACGCTTGAATTCGTGATAGTCTCCCGCATAGCGATTCAACTCTTGATTTTCCATATGGTAGATCAGATTGATGACACTATTTAAGAACGGGATATCATGAGAGATCAGGATAAAGGCATTTTCATATTCCTGAAGATAGCGTCTCAACCAGTTGATATGCTGCTCATCAAGATAGTTGGTAGGCTCATCGAGTAACAGGATGTCCGGCTTTTCAAGTAAAAGCTTTGCCAGCAATACCTTCGTCCGCTGTCCCCCGCTTAAATCGTGGACATCCTTATCCAATCCGATATCATCCAATCCAAGTCCACGGCCGATTTCTTCCACCTTGGCATCAATGATGTAGAAATCATTATTTGTCAGGGCATCCTGAAGGGTCCCGGTTTCCTCGAGCAATCCTTCCAGTTCTTCAGGAGTGGCGTCCCCCATCTTGGCAAACAGCTCATTCATTTCTGTTTCCATATCAAAGAGGTATTGAAAGGCCGTCTTCAACACGTCCCGGATCGTCATCCCCTGCTTCAGCTTCGCATGCTGATCCAGATACCCGATGCGGATCCTCTTCGCCCATTCGACTTTTCCTTCATCCGGCTCAAGCTTTCCTGTAATGATATTCATAAATGTAGACTTTCCTTCCCCGTTGGCACCGATCAAGCCGATATGCTCACCCTTCAACAACCGGAAAGAGACGTCATTAAAAATCGCACGGTCGCCGAAACCGTGAGTTAAATTTTTGACTGTTAATAAACTCATGTCGTAAACACCTTTTCTTTCTATACTAAAATTCGCTCTCTCTATTATAAGGGTCCTTTTGCTTAGAAGATAGGGGGAAATGAGCTGGTGTTTTTTTACTTCCCTTTACCCGATTGCCCCCGCAACGTCATAATCCGCGGGATCGAGATCAGTCGATTCACCCATCACCAATTTGGCAAGCTCCGATCCAAGGTATGGACCAACCGTCAAACCCGATGCCCCAAGACCATTTGCCACCCAGACATCATCAAGCCCCGGCATCGCTCCGAAAACCGGAAGGAATCCAGGAGTGAACGGTCGGAACCCCACTCTTGTCTCTACTACTGTTCCATCGCTGATTCCCGGTGCAACGTCCATTGCTTTATGAAGAATTTCATGCAGCCCTCCAGCGGTTACCCGTTGATCAAAACCAACATCATTTTCATGAGTGGCCCCTGCCACGACTTTTCCCTCTGGGAAGGCAAGGAGGTATTGATCATTTGGGGGCATGACGACGGGCCATTCCCCCGTCTCTCCCCCTCCCATTTCCAGATGGAGGATTTGTGCTTTCTGGGAGGTTACAAGAAAGTCTATTCCGAGAGGCTGAAAGAGTTCCTTCGCCCAGGCGCCGGCTGTAACGATCACCCCGTCCGCCTGAAGCATTTCATCCGCTATTTTGACGCCAGTGATCCGGTTTTTTTCGTGTAACAATCCGGCATCCCCTTGTCGGAATGATGCCCCATACTTTTTAGCCCCGTTCAAGAGTGCATCCCGCAGTGCCCTGCCATCTACCCGGGCAGCGCCACTTACGTGTACAGCCTGGAACTCTTCTGATAGCAACGGAAAGCGCTGACTTGTTTCTTCTGAAGTCAGAAGCGTCAGCTCACCGATTTCCGGAGCTTCCTCCCTGCGTTTCTCCGCTCTTTCCATCATTTTATGGAGTTTATGCACCTCCGTGTGGAGACTGATAGCCCCCACACGTTTATAACCTGTTTCAGTCTCGCCGTCTGCTTCAAGCTGTTCGATGATGCTCGGATAATAATTCGCCCCACCCTTTGCCAAGCGATACCACACTTTATTCCTGCGCTGTGACAGCCATGGACAGACGATTCCTGCCGCTGCATCCGTTGCCTGTCCAGCGTCCTTCCGGTCAATAATCGTGACATCCGCTCCTGCCTTCGCCAGATGATACGCCGTGGAAGCCCCGAGAATACCTGCCCCAATGATCATATATGATTTCATGCAAAACACCTTTTCAGTCCATTTTTTCTTTATTTTACTTGAGAAGAAGGGCGAACTCAATGGCTGCACGTTTTAGTGGGCGGGAATCCGCTTGTACCTGGTACAAGTTGCCCTTTTTGTACCAGGTACACAATCATCACCACACCGTACCAAACCAAAAACCACCATCAATTCCAGACAATTCTCACTACTTTTCCCGAAATAGATTGACAAGTCGTTTTGATTCATGATAAAAATTGTATAACCTAATATTGAATAAGCTTTGAAGGAAACCAGTAGCGAACATTTCCCTGTTTAAGAGAGCCGGTGGTTGGTGTGAACCGGTACAAAGATGAAGCGAATTTCGATTCCGGAGCTTCTTTTGACGAGATCAAAAGACGGGTAAGACCGTTATGTGTGAAGAGTGATGAGAAACATTTTCTCATAACTAGGGTGGTACCGCGATATCCAAATCGTCCCTACGATATGTAGGGGCGATTTTTTTATTTGGTCTAAAAAATGCCCTCACACGTCAATAAATACCGAAAGGAGAATGAGAATGAGTCAGCGTGAACAATGGTCATCGAAAATCGGCTTTATTTTAGCGGCAGCCGGGTCTGCCATCGGATTGGGGGCCATCTGGAAATTCCCTTACATTGCCGGTGAAAATGGAGGCGGAGCATTCTTCCTGATCTTTATTTTATTTACTTTATTACTCGGCCTTCCATTATTACTGGCTGAATTCTCAATCGGACGTACAGCCGGAAGCAATGCTGTGGATTCGTACCGCAAGATCGCTCCCGGGACCAAATGGCACTGGGTCGGGATCCTCGGGATGATCACATCCTTCATCCTGCTTTCCTTCTACAGTGTCATCGGGGGATGGATCGTCGTTTATTTATTCAAAGCTGTTACAGGACAATTAAACGGCCTTTCTTCAGATCAATACGCAGAAGTGTTCGGGGCAACGATTTCAAATCCCGGGATAAGTGTATTCGTCCAGCTCCTCTTCATCTTGATGACCATCATCGTGGTAGCCAAGGGGATTGAAAAAGGGATTGAACTCGCAAGTAAAATCATGATGCCGGCATTATTTATTCTTTTCATTCTGTTAGTGATCCGTGCCGTGACCCTTGATGGGGCAGTGGAAGGAGTTACATTCCTGCTTAAGCCAGATTTTTCCAAAGTAACGTCACAGACGATTTTAGAAGCGATGGGTCAATCCTTCTTTACGTTAAGTGTCGGGGTGTCGGTGATGGTGACATACAGCTCATACCTTCCGAAAACACAGAGTCTGCCCCGTTCGGCGATTTCGATCGTGGCGATGAATATCTTCATCGTATTACTGGCAGGACTTGCGATTTTCCCGGCAGTCTTTGCTTTTGATCTGGAGCCAGGTGCGGGTCCGGTACTGCTATTCAACGTACTGCCTACTGTGTTCAGTCAGCTTCCTTTCGGCATGTTATTCTTCATTGCATTCCTTGTGCTGTTCTTATTCGCAGCATTGACTTCAGCGTTCTCGATGCTTGAGATCATCGTATCCGTCATTTCGAAGGGGGACCCCGGAAAGCGTACGAAATGGTCGTGGATCATCGGTCTTGCCATCTTCGTTTGCGGCATCCCATCGGCTTTATCTTTCGGGGTACTTGGAGATGTCACACTGTTTGGCAAAACCATTTTCGACCTGGCTGATTTTGCAGTAAGTAATGTACTGCTTCCAATCGGATCATTGCTTATCGCCCTGTTCGTTCCTCTCAAAATGAAGAAAACGGCTCTATATGAAGAGTTGAAACAAGGAAGCGGATTGAAGCGGGGGTTATTTGAAACATGGTTCTTCCTGATCCGCTTTGTGGCACCGGTGTTGATACTTTTCGTGATGCTTGATGTGTTGGGAGTATTTTAAACCCCGCCACACAAAAGGGTTGACCCGCAGTTTAGGGTCAACCCTTTTCTTTATGATGCTCCATACCCCATGATCAATCCACACGCCAATCGTTTCCCTGCATCTCCTGAAGGCTGTGACCTGAAGTCATCCGGATTTTGATGAATGATGACACCCTTCCCTATCACATCTTTTACGTTGAATTTATTCGTAAAAAAGGACATCTTTGCGTAGCCGTCATTTGAAAACAGGACAGGAAAATCCCCTGCATGATTCCCATGCGGCTGATTGGTCGGATTCCAATGCCCTCCTGCAGACGTGAAAGGTTCATTGGGATCCCCTATTTCACATACCCCTTTTTCATGGAGGTGAAATCCGTGGGGACCGATCGGCTTTTGATCACCCTTTCCTTCCTTATAGGGAGGTAAACCTGTCACCTCGGCAAATACTTCTACACCATTCTGCACTTCACGGAAAAAGACATATCCTTTGAGCCCTGGAGCGAGTGGACCTCCCTGAATGTGAGCGTAGGCCATATTAGGCGCATTTCGATAATAGGAATAAGCAGGATAGCCATATTGATAATAATTCATCCGTCATCCCCCTTCCTTCAAAACATTTTATGTTGAAAGCAGAGGTGACATGATGAAAACCGTGTGAATCGCTTTTACCCAGAACTTGTTTTTAACCACAGGGATCCTTTCCCATAAGAGGTAAGACCACTAACCAAACGTTTGTTTAACTACCCAACCCCCTTTCCTATCAGGGTTTATCCCACTAATCAAACGTTTGTTTAAATTTTTTACCTCACAGATTGGACCGATGATCGATCTCCGGGTGGGAACTTCTTTTTTCTATAGGGGCATCCCCTGCCGCCTGCTTTCTATATGCAAGGGAAGGCGCTAAGATGTTTGGTTTTATTTTCCTATTACCATTATCCCTTTTCATCTTGTCCAAAAAATGTTATATTTTCAGAAACTTCAGATTTCTATTCTGCTTTGCAACACTATTTTAGGAGGGATTAGTATGCAAGATGACATTAGGCTTATTCCATATTTCATGGACGAAATGATTGTTGATGCAAATGAAATTCCTAAAGGCGTTGATGTAATCCAAGCTCCTAGTATGTGGAAAAACGGATATAAAGGAAAAGGCATCACCATCGCCATCCTTGATACAGGATGCGACATGAACCACCCGGATCTTACCGGAAAGGTGAAGGGCTTCCGTAATTTCACCGACGATGATGACGGTGCGGAAGATAATGTGACGGATTACAGCGGTCACGGGACCCATGTAGCAGGCACGATTGCCGCAAGTGAAAATGGGGATGGTGTGATCGGCGTGGCTCCACTGGCTGAACTGCTTGTGATTAAAGTTCTTGCCGGCAGCCGTGGAAGCGGGAAGTACGATTGGATCGTGAACGGAATCAAGTATGCCATTGAACAAAAGGTCGATATCATCTCCATGTCCCTCGGAGGACCTACAGATTATGAGCCACTCCATGAAGCGATTCAAAAAGCGGTGGATGCCAATATCCTGGTGGTCTGCGCTGCTGGGAATGAGGGGGACTCCAATAGCAGCACCGATGAATTTTCTTATCCCGCCTGTTACAACGAAGTCATCTCTGTAGGAGCCATCGATCTTCAACGAAAGTCTTCCTACTTTACGAATTCCAACAATGAAGTGGACTTGGTGGCCCCGGGTGAACAAATCCTATCGACCATTCCCGGAGAAAAGTACGCCAAGCTCAGCGGAACCTCCATGTCGGCTCCCCATATTTCTGGAGCATTAGCCTTGATCAAAGAATTTGAACAGGCTTCTTTCGACCGGAAACTTTCTGAATGTGAGGTATATGCACAGCTCATTAAGAGGACAGTACCACTTGGCTTCCCGAAAACATTGGAAGGGAATGGCCTGATCTTTTTAACCGCTCCCGATCTTCTGCGCGAGCACTTGAGAAACCAGCCCCTCGCTCAGATCGGATGATTTGAATCTGAAAGTCGGGCAACACAAAAAGAACAGCCATCCATGGCTGTTCTTTTTGTGTTGGGGTTATTGCAGTCTGCTTTCGACTTCTTGGCAGATTTGATCGGCACTCAGTCCGCTTGCTTCGATGACAGGGCCTTGAGTCGCTACATTTTGAATACCCATTACGTCTGTATCCATTCCAGTCACGACACAGCAGTCACACCCATTTGCATCTGACTCCTGCTTAAGCTCCACTACTTCATGCCCCTGTGCCCGTAAGGCTTCTACAACGTTAGTTAAGGATTGTTCAACACCAATTCTCATGCCTTTACACCTCCTGGTTCTACATATAGGATTTTCTTTCGATGAAAAAGATATTCGTCCATTATTTTTTATTTACTTGTCTGCCGCTTTTTTTCTGACTTTGTCCTTCTGTATTTCCCATCTGGGTATCAGATGCAAATTCCACATCGTTTTTGGCCTTTTGTTTCGCCAGCTGTTGAGAAGTTTGATCCATACTCTTCCTGCCCTGCTTTGACATGCTCATCCCTCCTCTGACTTTTATAGAATTAGAATCCCCATTTTCAGGCAAAATATTTGAGGGGCATACGATTCCCACCGGAATGTTTATTTTTACATCAGCCCGGGTAAATAGTCTCTATAACAACAATGAAAAGGGTGGTATTTACATGGATGAAGCAAAATTACATGAATTGATTGATGGATTAAACGAAGATTTAGCCAATGAATATGCGGCAGTCATTCTTTACACCAACTACGCTGCTGTAGTCAGCGGCTTGTATCGTCAAATCTTAAAACCTTTCTTTGAAGAAGAAATTCCTGATGAGCAGGGTCACGCTTTATACCTTGCCGAAAAGATTAAAACATTGGGTGGTCAGCCGACAACGACGCCTGCAGCCGTTAAACAAACGGATGATGTAAAGGAAATGCTTGAAGAGGGCCGTAAAGCTGAAGCAGATACCATTGAGCGCTATAAGAAGCGTAAAGAACAAGCCGAGGAATTGGGACTTGTGGAACTCAGCATCAAGCTTGATGATATGATCGCAGATGAAACTCATCATCTTGAAGAATTTGACCGTCTGTTAAAGGATCCTTCTTTCAACTAATGATAAAAGACCGCTGTTTTCAGCGGTCTTTTTTACGTTATAATGCGGTACTCTTTCCATTCATCCAGCAATAAATCCTGGTATTTTGGGGTTAAATACCGATCATCGATCAGCCTCAGGACCCCTCTGTCCTCTTCCGAGCGGATAAGTCTTCCTCCTGATTGAAATACTTTATTCAACCCGGGATATACATAGGCATAATCATACCCATTCATTCCCATGCCATTAAAATAATCCTTGATGATTTCCTGTTCCACAGAAGGCCGGGGCAGCCCCACCCCTACCACGATTACACCCTTTAACCTGTCTCCTTTTAAATCGATCCCTTCTGAGAAGATCCCTCCCAGTACCGCAAGACCGATAACAGGGTGTTCTCTATCAATCCGGAACTCACCGAGGAATTCTTCTCTTTCTCTCTCGCTCATATTAGGCTCCTGAATAAGGACCACAGCGTCCAATGATTCTATATTCATTCTGTCATACGCTTCCTGCATATAAGAGTAAGAAGAAAAGAAGACGAGGTAATTCCCTTTGTATCCTTTGAACGTTTCCTCTATGGAACGCGTAATGATGGGAAGGGTCCGTTCCCTGTCCCTGAACCGGGTGGAAATGGGGTGGATTCCTACCTGCCACTGGTTGTACTGGAACGGGGAAGGAATCAGGAATCGATAATCTTCTTCATTCCCCCCGAGCTGCTGAAAATAGTACGAAAACGGATGCAGTGTAGCAGAGAAAAATACCGATGATTGATAAGGACGTGTAACCTGTTTAATAAGCTTCGATGGATCGATGCAATAAAGTTTCGCTTCTAAATCTTGGGAGCTACGATCAATGACAAAGCGATGTTCTTCGGAGTAAAGGTTTGAAATCCTCACAAAACTGATGCTGTCGAAATACAGCTGCATAAATCCCTCCGACCACTCCCTGCCCGTTTCCCCCAGACACTGTTCAGCTATTTCAATGAAGCTTACAACCGACTCAACGAGTTGATCATCCAATTTGGCCCTGATGTCAGCACCCTCTTCTTTTTTCAATCGCAGAAACTGCTTATTAACTGCATTAATTCCCTGCCTCAATCCATCATGATCAGGGTATTGCTTTTTGATTTGTAAGAAAGCAGACTTTTTCAGGGAGGCAGAATACATTTCCCTTCCCCTGCCTACGAGATTATGGGCCTCGTCTATGAGCAGATTCGTCCTTTTTTTACTTTCATCGCTCATTCTTTTCAAGGAAACCCTGGGGTCGAAGATATAGTTATAATCGCAAATGACTCCGTCCACCAAGTAGGAAAGATCGATGGAATATTCAAAAGGACACACCTTATGCTTTTTCGCGTAGGATTCGAGGATCGGACGCGTGAGGATGGTTTCTCTGGTCAAAATATCAATCAGCGCTTCGTTTATGCGATCATAATAACCGTTTGCAAATTCACAATACTCCTTCTGACAAATCGTTTCTTCTTTAAAGCAGATTTTATCTTTTGCCGTGATCGTAACCGTCCTGTGGGCCAAACCCTCTTTTTCCAAAAGAAGAAGAGCTTCTTCTGCCACTGTACGGGTGATCGTTTTTGCCGTCACATAAAACCACTTGCTATTCCCTTCTGCCATTGCTTTTATGGTAGGAAACAGGGTCGAAATGGTTTTCCCTGTTCCCGTCGGAGCATTGGCATAAAGGGATTTCGATTCTGATACTGTTTTATATACGGCACCTGCGAGTTTTTTCTGTCCTTTACGATAGGAAGGATACGGAAATATCAGGTCCGTGACACTTTTCATTTTGTTTTCTTCATTTGTCAGGATCACAGTGGCAAACGGTGTGTAAGCAACCAGGGTTCCATTCACGATGCGTTCAAGCTCTTCAGTGGAATACATTTGCTTGAATGACTTCGTTCTTTCTGATTCCACCTCGATATAGGTTAATTGAACACCCACATTGGTCAGCTGCCTTTCCTTTGCCAGCAGGTATGCATAGCATTCTCCCTGAGCCCAGTGGACGCGGCTTCCTTCTTCAATCAAGTCCAGTTTTTTTGCCGTCGATTTGATTTCCTCCACGGTCACCTCTCCGTCATCATAGTGAATGCCATCACAACGACCTTCGAGTTGATAGACCAGACCACCCGCTTCTTTCTCCCCTTTCAGGAAGACTTCCTTTTCATCGCCTTCTTTATATTGTTTCTGCAGTTTCTGATGGAGTCTTGTGCCGGTGACCATAGAGGAACGAGCCTGAAATCTCAGATCGATGCTTCCTTCCTTATACACAAACTCCACTAACTCCCTGATGGATACCTTCATGGTTTTCTTCAACGGACGTTTCACCTCCAGTTTTCAAAGGAATTGATGATTCTAACTGTTTTCAGTTGTACATATACATTAGACAAGCTGTTCGGAACGGAGGATTCGGGAGAATGAAGGCAAGATTCATCTTTTATTGCATTGGATTACTATCTCTATCATTAGGGGTGTCACTTATTATCAAAGGGGATTTGGGAGCAGCTCCCTGGGATGCACTCGCCGTCGGGGAATCCACCCTGCTTCACCTTTCGGTCGGTACATGCATTTTCATGAATGGATGCATTCTCATCCTCATAAACGCATTTTTATTAAAAGAAGGTATCCAATGGTTAGCCGCCCTCTCCATCTTTGTGATTGGAATGATGGTTGATTACTGGATCACGTCCGGACTTAGAACAATGGAACCCATTGGATTTGTTCAACAATTATCTTTTGTCTTGATCGGCATCCTGCTTCTCGGGATTGGAATCTCCATCTATCTTCAAGCCAAGCTCCCTTCAAGCCCCATGGATACCTTCATGGTGGCGATCCATCACCGTTTCGGGTTAAACTTGCGCAATTCCCGCTTGTTAAATGAAGCGATTGCCATCACCCTCGCCATGGTCTTCCACGGGGCAGTAGGCATCGGAACGGTCATTGTCGCCTGCACCTTAGGATTTATCATTCATATCTTCTATCCTATCATGGAACGTATGTACGGGAAATGGAGCTGAGGGATTTTTTAATTCAACAAAAAAACACTTAGTCCTTTCCCTAAGCGTTTTGATCATTCATATAAGCATTGGCAAGATTCGATTCAAATGTAGCAGGCTGATGTAACGGCAGGCTTATCGTTGCCACCGTTCCTTTATTCACAATGCTTGAATAATGGACATGCCCACCCATGGCAGCGATGATCCGCATGGACACGGATGTACCGAGACCGGTCCCCTGTTCCTTAGTGGTGAAGAAGAGTGTTCCGATTCGTGCGATCTGTTCTTTCGTCATGCCTTTGCCTGTATCCGTTACGGTGATGATCACCTGTGTATGGGTGACTTCCAGATGTATGGTGACACTGCCTTGGGGAGGGGTTGCCTCAATGGCGTTCTTGATGATATTGATGAATGCTTGTTTCAATTTATTCCGATCTGTCAATAAGTACCCGTCTTCCTTCAAGTCCGCCTCAAGATAAACCCCTTCCTTCAATGCGTAGGCATTAAGAAGAACGGTGACATCTGAAAGAACTTCTTTGACATTGATCTTCTCGACCTTTTCAAGCTCCGGCTTGGCAAAGTTCAAATAATCATTGATGATGTCCTCTGCCCTCCCCAATTCACTCAGTACGATCTTCAGATATTCTTCATGATCACCTTTAACCTGCTTTTTCATTAATTGAAGGAACCCTTTCACAACGGTCAGGGGATTGCGCACTTCATGAGCAATGGAGGCGGCGAGTTCACCAAGAGTATTGAGTTTCTCCGACTTCATGATTTCTTCCCGCATAATCTTCTTTTCAATCATCCATTCATTCAGTTGAGCTGCTAGTCCCACTCCGAGCACCTGAATCCCGCCGAAAATAAGGACATAGATCCCCATCTCCTGGTTACCCGATACCGGGACACCGGATATGAAGGAAAAGGAAAGCAGAATGCCGAGCATGACCAGAGCCGGCCAAAAACCCAGCAACACAGCAAATGTCACTCGTTTTCGTGGAGGGAATGACCAGAAACGATTGGAAATCAAGAATGGCAGGATCCCCGCCAGGAAAGCACTGATGAATCCGAAGACAATCGCATCACCTCCGTGGATGATACGTGCAGCCAGGATAAACATGAAGACGATGACCCCGGATCGCCTTCCCCCGTACAGCATGGATAGAACCAATGGAATATACCTGAAATCCCAGTACAACCCAAAACTTTCATAAGCGAAAATCAAACACATAAATGCGGCGATCCCATGTAATACACCAATGAAAACAGGGGATTTCCCCAGCCTGTGATTTTCCAGGAGAGAGGTTTGAATGAGAACAGGAGCCAATATAATCAGTACATGTAATAATAATTTCTCAATCAGCATCGAAATGTCTCCCAGCAAAAAGTATTACTTTACACATACGACAAAATTTAGATAAATCCTTTCTCAATAGACATAAAATAACGAAAAAAGTCATAGGGACAGACCTCGGCACTTCTGCCAGAGGTCCGTCCCTCTATTGATGGTTAATTCAATCGCCCTTTATAGGTGAGGTCTTTGGGATCGAGGTGGTTGTAGTTGCCCTGGAGTATGTTCTCTATGTCCCCGATGGTTTGCTTTATCTGAACACTTTGTCCTTTCACCTTGGTGAATTCCTCCGCTACATAGAAAGGCTGGCTCAAGTATGCTTCGAGTCTCTCCCCTATTTCGAACAGCTTAAGGTCTGTGTCGGGGATTTTATCCTTGCCGATCGTATTCATCAAAACGCGGATTTCTTTATATCTCCTTAACACTTTCTTTGCCTTCTTGTGGGTCGCGGCATGGCTTGCATCCAACGCTTCGTCTTCGAGCAGGACGGACGTTGATTGAACGGGGTGAATGGCCGGGTACAGCCCACGGGTAGCGAGATCTATGTCGAAATAACACAGGGTATCAAGTGGACCAAACGGGTCATCTTCATCGACTGCTTCTCCGCTTGGATCAAACAGGATGGTGGTGATGTCCGGATAGCCCTCTGCTTCGAGCCTCTCTCTCAATTCATACAGCTTCCCTGAGACGATAAACGAACGATCAACATACAAGAGAATGCTTTCCTTGTCATCCACCAATGAAACCTCCGCAAAGGCATCATCGATCGTGTGGCATTTCGCATCGACGAATCCTTCAAGGTCACTTAATCCGGGATAGGTTTGATCCGGAGTTAATAAAATGGCATGATAACCCTTCTCTTTCAACACTTGTGTCATTTCAGCCAAAACGACAAATTGGCCGATTTGGGATCTCGCAACGAATCCGTTGGTCCCTCCCTGAACAATGGGTGCAAATAAATCAAGCGGTTTAATCCCCGTTTCAATCATACTTACTTTCCCTCCTTGAATAATTAATTCATCGAGCGTACAATTCGCCAGGTTTGCAAGAGTCACGATTGTTTTCACCTCGGCGCGTCCCACCGATATTTTCCCTGTACACAGATTTGACACAGTGGCCGGCCTTAATCCCACCGTTTTGGCCGCAGATGTGAGATTCGGTACACGCTTACGCAGCAATGAAACATTTAACCTTAAATGATCTTTCATGGTAAATATCCCCTCCTTACTTTATAAGGTAATCTATTTTACTTTAAAAAGCAATACTTTTTATTTTAAAACGTAATTTTTTTACTTTTAAAAGTAATATTTGGTCAATTACCTTTATTCTTCTTTTATATTAATCTAATTTTCTCTTATATTATTGTCCTAAATAAACAAGGTCGTACTTATAATAAAAAATAAGATCTTTTAACTAAAAGGATGAACGCAGATGAAAAATACGAAGCTACCCGAAACGTCTAAAAAACAGCGCATCGTCATCGAGATGATGGTCGCTTTCTTTGTCCTGTTCACAATCATCGTGTACTGGCTGCCAGTTGAAAAGGCCACACCACCGCCTTTCTTGCAAAAGGAAAACGAGCGTCCCCTTGTCATTGCCCATCAGGGAGGAAAATATCTTGCACCCGGGAATACCATTAAAGCGTTCCAAAATGCCGTGGATCTTGGAGCCGACGTCATCGAAACAGATATACATATTACCAAAGACGGCCATTTGGTAACGATTCATGATCCCACAGTTGATGCGACAACGGACGGACGTGGATATGTAAAAGATTACACATTGAAAGAGCTCCAACGGCTTGATGCGGCGTACTATTTCCAAGATCTGAAGGGGGAGTACTCCTTTCGGGGAAAACATATATATGTCCCCACCCTTGAAGAAGTATTTCAGCGGTTTCCCGATATGAGGATCAATATTGAAGTGAAAGACGACAACCCTGAAGAACGGACAGAGGAAATTGTACAGAAGTTAATGAAACTGATTGAAGAATACAATATGGAGGATAAAGTCCTCATCGCCTCATTCGATCAGGACATCATTAATTTGGTTGAATCTTCTTCTCAAGGAAGGATTGCCACACAAGGAGGCAGACAGGAAGCAAAGAAGTTCGTCATCCTGCACAAATTGTTCCTGAGAAACCTTTATAAAACGAATGTCGACGCCTTTCAACTTCCCCTTCAAGAAGGAAACCTTGACCTGACACAATCGATTCTGATCTCAGGAGCCCATCGCATCGGCCTTCAGGTACATTATTGGACCGTCAACGACAGGGAAACCATGGAAAGACTTATAAACCTTGGTGCAGACGGCATCATTACGGATCGACCTGATTTATTATTGAACATACTGGGGAAAAGATAATATTTTCTTCTCTGTGAAAAGTGAATGTTATAAAGATTCCTCACCAAAAACCTACAAAAAAATTACAAATATAATGGTAATGTCAGTACTATTGACCTATATAAGTGTTTGTCACTCTCTGTTAGGCTTAAATTAAGTCAAATGACGAAAGAAGAATAAATATGACAGTAAATGTGTTTTTAGACGATTACCGACACTGTCCCCAAGGGTACATTCTTGCGAAAGACATCGATGAATGTATTGACCTGCTTCTTAATTTTTCTATCGCTCATCTTTCACTGGATCACGACTTAGAGAGTAAGACACGTAATGGTTTAATGCTCGTCCACTATATGGTGGAAAAACAGCTATTTGCAGAAAGAATCACGATTCATTCCGCAAACTCTGGTGCGGGCAAAAGAATGTTCAAGTATTTAAAAGAGGCACAGAACGACCGGAAGATGCCTCAGTCCATCCAAATCCTATTACGGCCATTGCCTCTAAGATGAGTTATCATATATAGAGAACTGTTCCCTGAACAGTTCTTTTTTTGTCAATTTATTTAATTTGGTTTTTTCTTACTCTATAATAGGTAATAGCGATTTTATTAAAGAGGGGCTTCTTATGGGTTTTTTGAAAAGATTTCAATTTGTCGGGGGAAGGATTGCTAAAACGGGACTTGCCGTTTTCCTTACTGCTCTCGTATGTGAACTATTAAACTGGCCGGCGACCTTTGCCGTCATAACCGCCATCGTCACCATCGAACCGACGGCTGCAAATTCAATCAAGAAAGCCTATGTCCGCTTTCCGGCATCGGCTATCGGTGCATTATTTGCCGTGATCATCACTCATACGTTAGGGGACCATGCCCTTACCTATGCTCTGGTCGCGCTTCTGACGATCATCACCTGTCATAAGCTTCATCTGGGTGCGGGAATCCTGGTCGCTACACTAACGGGAATCGCCATGATTCCCACGATCCATGATCACTACGTGGCGACGTTTTTCATCCGCCTTGGAACGACTACCATCGGACTGATTGTATCGACTTTGGTCAATCTGTGGATCCTTCCACCTAAGTATAGCAGCACGATTTCAACCAATATTCATAATCTCTATTTCAAAACAGGGAATCTGTTGGAAAGAAGGGGCTCTGAAGTACTCCAGAACCATTCTCTGCACAGAGAGACGAAATTGATATTCAATGATATTTTAAGAGAGATTGATTTGACGGATACCCTTTGCGAATATCAGAAAGAAGAATGGAAGCTCCACCGCTCCAACCGTCAGGAAATGCGCTGTTTCCATTATGAATATAAGAAGCTGAACATCTTGAGACAAATCCTTTTTCATATCGGAAACATCATCTATCTCCCCGTTCACTATTCTTTCAGTGAAGAGGAGAAAGATCGAATCATGGATGCAACATTAAGCTTAAAAGGAATCATGCACCATCCTTCATTTGAAATTCCAGATCAGCATTTCACCCTTATGAAGAATTTATTGGAGGAATTCTGGGAGGACCAGGAGGGGCTTCATATGAAACCATTTCAATCCATGAAGCATCACTTCTCCTGTGAAACCATCATGCTTTATGAACTGTTATCCATTCATGATCTTGTTGAAGAGTTGCGTGAGATCCACGTCCTTGAGGAACAGCATCGTAACGTATTGGAAAAAGCACTGTACCCGGAATGATGATTAAATCCAATTACAAAAAGAAAAAATCCGAACGAATTCGATATTCAATAATGGATGTCGAAAGATCGTTCGGATTTCTTTTGTCTGAAAAGCATTTGTCTAAAAGCCTTATTTCAGGGCATTATTCGCTAACATTGCAATGACCATATCATCCATTGGAGGATTATGGAGCCCTGCCCTTACATCACGATAATAGCGCTGCATGGGATTGGTCCGAAAGAGGCTCCTCGCTCCCACGATCCTCATGGCAGTATCTACGATATGAAAGGCGCTGTTTGTTACAATATGCTTGACAGAAGAGAGTTCTGCAGCCATCTCCCCCCGCTTCGCAGGCTCCCTTACCCACTTATCTGCCACGGAATACAGAATCTGCCTGGCTTTAAACAACTCTAATTCAATTTCACCAATTTTCCGCTGGACCTCAGGAACATCCTTGATCGGGCCGGGCAGACTGTTCGGGGAGTAGTCTTTGGCAAACTGGATGGCATAGTTACGTGCTGCCATCGCTACCCCTATATAACAGGCAGGGATATGAAGCAGCCATGCTTTAGGAAGACCACTCTTCCCTTGGCCGCTGTCCCGCTCCACGAGTGAAGAAGGCGGTAACTGGACGTCTTCAAGGACCAGGTCATCACTCCCTGTCCCCTTCATGGAAATTGTGTCCCACGTCTCTTCAATGCTCACGCCTTCCAAGTCATGATCCACAAGGAAGAATCCTTTCTCTTCCGTATCACCGATCACAGCCGATACTAAGGAATAGTCCAGTACTCTCGCCATTGAAGTAAAGGATTTCCGGCCTGTTATTCTCCAGCCCTTTTCGGTTTTGATCGCCTTGGTCTGAGGCAGTCCCCCTCGTGTCGGGCTGCCCGTTGCCGGTTCTGTGGCCGCACGGTTCACGAGAGCATTGTTTGCCACAATCTTCTCACACAGATCCTTGAAAACCTCTTCCTCCCAGTCACGGGTTTCTGTAAGCTCCATCAATCCCCCCAAATGCCAGCCAATGGACAATGCCGTTGCAGCATCCCCTGTTGCCAGTCTCTCCTGGATCATGACAAGCTCATATAAATTGATCTCTTCTCCCCCATATTCTTTCGGCAGGGACAGAGAACCGTATCCACTTTTTTTAAAGTCGTCGAAATTCTCATAAGGGAATGCATCCTCTCTATCGTACTTCTCCCCTCGTTCAGAAAAAGCATCGGCGAGCCTCCCGGCTAAATCAACCAATTTCCTTTGGCGTTCATTTTGTATAAACGATTGATATACATCCAATGAAACAGCACCTCCCAATGATTAAATGACGTTTCTCTTCTCCGTTTATCATAATCAATTTCGCAGCCCGACTCAAAGATAAAGCTTATTAATCTGATCGGTTTACATTTTCACCTTAAACCGAATAATAGCTTTTACAATGAACACTCTATAAATAACATCCCACACTAAGGAGGAAATCACCTTGAGCCACAAACGCAATAAACGGTACATATTGATTCTGATGCTCATATCGTGGGTATTTCTCTTGTTGGCAGGAAAAGAAACTTTAAAAAGATATTTACCCGCCTCTTTGTTCATGTCACTACTTGTGTACTATGAAAATGTGTTGGCAGAGAGAATCAATTGGTGGACCATCTCAACAAGGCTTTTCCCGAAAGTAAACGGCGTCATGCCATTTGTCATCGGTGTTTTCCTGACAGGGTCGGTGTGGATCCTGAAATTCACTTATCAAAACATATACCTTTATGTATTCGTCAATATTCTGGTTGATACATTTTTCACATACCCCTTTTACTCCCTTTTCAAAAAACTGGGTGTGTGGAAATTGACTCATTTAAAGCAATACAAGCTATCCGCGCTATTTTTCATGAAATCACTGCTCATGTATGCTTTTCAAAAATATATCGGGGAAAGGCTTTATTCTAAAATCAAAGCCCCTCTTCAGTAAAGAAACCTGCTGCCACAGTGGCAACAGGTTTCTTTTTTGTAGATTATGATGCATTTTCCTTATCTTCGACTTTATACTCCTGCTCCCAAAACTCTGCATTTTTGATACCGAGTTTTTTCGAGTTGAAGACCGGATCAAGCCCCTGCTTCTTCTGCTCTTCGTAATCCTTCAGCGCTTTAAGTGCCGGTTTGGCAAGGATGAGGATCGCGATCAGGTTCAGCCATACCATAAGTCCAAGTCCGATATCACCCAACGCCCATGCAAGAGCCGCTTCTCTTACCGCTCCGTAGAAAGTGGCTCCAAGAAGGACTACCTTCAGGACCACCATGGCCGCCTTTGAATTCTTGCCTCTCAACAAGTAAGCCACATTCGTCTCAGCCATGTAATAGTAGGCCATGATTGTCGTAAAGGCAAAGAAGAATAAAGCGATCGCGACGAATGATGCCCCGAATCCCGGAATCACTGATTCAATGGCAGCCTGTGTATAGCCAGGTCCTGCTTCAATACCATCCAGATTGTTTGCAAGCATCGTCCCGTTAGGACCTTCCGTATTGAATGAACCCGTAAACAGGATCATGAATGCTGTTGCCGTACAAACAAGAAGGGTATCAATATAAACCGAAAATGCTTGAACCAATCCTTGTTTGGCCGGGTGGGAAACCTCTGCCGCAGCAGCAGCATGAGGTCCTGTTCCTTGACCTGCTTCGTTGGAATAGATTCCGCGTTTGACTCCCCACGATACCGCCATACCGATGATTCCACCGAATACGGAATCGGCACCGAATGCACTTCTGAAAATAAGGCCAAAGACAGCCGGGATCTCCGCAATATTCATTCCGACGATGATAAGGGAAAGAAGAATATACGCAATGGCCATGAACGGCACGACGTATGAAGCCACTCCCGCAATACGTTTGACACCCCCAAAGATGATGACCCCGATCAACACCACAAGTCCGATACCTGTGACCGTCGTGTTAAGACCGAAAGCATTTTCCAATCCTAATGCAATGGAGTTTGACTGGATCCCCGGCATCAGGATACTCATAGCAAGTAATGTCGCAAATGAGAATAGTACGGCATACCACTTCCAGCCAATCCCCTTTTCAATATAATAGGCCGGTCCCCCACGGTATTCCCCGTCCTGCTTTACTTTATAAATTTGAGCTAATGTCGACTCAATAAAGGCACTGCTTGCACCAATGAATGCAATCGTCCACATCCAGAAGACGGCTCCCGGACCACCGAAGGCGATGGCAGTAGCCGTACCGGCGATGTTCCCCGTTCCTACACGTCCGGATAATGAAAGAGCCAAAGCCTGGAATGAAGACACCCCTGCACTTGAGCTTCCACCCTTAAACATTTGAACCACCATATCTTTAATCAACCGGACCTGCAAAAACTTCGTTAAAATAGAAAATAGTAAGCCTACACCCAAACAAAAATAAATCATGACCGGGGACCAAAGGATCCCTACGAGCTTGCCAACGAATTCTTCCACGGCATTTCCCCCTTTTATTTTCATAAAATTTTCTAACTATTAAGAATTATATTTTATTTGACACAATATAGACAATCTTTTTTTATGACGAAAATTTTATAAACGTAGAAAAACCCTTACATGACATGACTTTATACTCGTAAAAAAAATTTGGGGCACTCTATAAAAGAGGTGATAAAATGTCGAAAAGAAAACTTCTCGTCCCGGAATCGCGAGCCGCTATGGATGAGCTGAAAGCGAGAGTGTCGGGTACCCGGGATCCAAAGGAAGCCAAGTATGAAATCGCAAAAGAACAGGGAATCCCTCTTCAAAGGGGCTACAATGGGAAATTAACGTCTGAACAGGCGGGGAAAGTCGGTGGATCGATCGGCGGTAATATGGTGAAGGAACTTGTCAGAATGGCTCAGGAGAATATGTCAAAAAAATGATCAATAAAAAGCTGACATTCACTTGATGTCAGCTTTCTTGTCGTGCAGTATCTTCTTTAAATGATCAAGATCTTTATAAATGTTTTCTTCAAGCGAACGATTATAAAAAATGGATGCGGGATGAAAGGTTGGGAATATGGAGTACGTTTCCTCGCTCCAGGTCCATTCGTTTGAATCAAGATCTTTCAACCGCCTGACCTTCGACTGGATCAGCTGACCGTGTACATCCGAAATCGTATATTTCCTCCCCAACAATCTTTGCAATCCTATATTACCCAATGTGACAAGCTGTTTCGGCTTTACATGTTGGAGCTCATAATCCAAAATCGGGGCATGTGCAAACTGTTCTTTACGAGTCGGGGCCCTGTTATATTTCTTTTCGATCACTTCATTATCCCGGTTTTTCTTATGTATGATTTTGTAAGGTCTGCTCCTGACCGTGGAGGTAAAGTAAATATCCTCCCTTTCTACACCCAGATATCGAAAGAATTCATCGAGCACCTTACCCGCTCTCCCGCTGAAGGGCATGCCATTATGAATTTCGGTTTCCCCGGGTGCCTCCCCTACAATCATGATCGCAGGGTTCATTGGTCCCCTTCCATGGACAAAGCCTTCACAGTTATAAGCTTCCATCCGCTCTTTACACAGATTCACCAGTGTTTCCGGTATCACGCGCATCACCCTTCACTTCTTATTATTTTCGTTATTCCCGATGTGGATGGAGTCTACACATTCACATGTTTATTTCACCCTCAGAAAAGGAATAGTATGGGTAAAAGAAAGATTAAAGGAGATGGATTGATTGTCACAAGCCGAATTGAAACAACAAATCTTAAAGGTTCTTGACGAAAGCAAAGTAGGTACGCTGGCAACGGTTAAGAAGAATAAGCCTCATTCCCGCTATATGACGTTCTCACATGATGAACTCACTTTATATACGCCAACGAGCAGTGACACGCATAAAACCGATGAAATCGAAGATAATCCCCATGTCCACATCCTCCTTGGCTATGAAGGGGAAGGATACGGAGATACATTCGTTGAAATCGAAGGGCGTGCTTCCGTCGAAGATTCTGCACACTACAAAGAAAAACTATGGAATGACCATATGAAGAGGTGGTTTGAAGGTCCGGACGATCCAAATTACATCGTCCTGAAAATCCAGCCGACCGCCATCCGCCTCATGAACGATGAAGAAGATTCGCCGCAGTCGCTTGAATTATAATTAAAATGATTCCTTGACATGTTATAAGATAGATGATATATTTAGTTATTGTAATCTTGTAACATACATTGAAACGATAGAGAAGATAATTCGTAATTCTATTCTGTTTTGATTTAACAACTTATTCACACTGGATCGGCTTCGGAGCCGTTAGGATGTAAGAGAGGTAGGGCTTACGTCGTTTAGGTATATCAAACGACTCAAGGAATTGCCCGCGGCTGTTTATTATCTGCAAACAACGTTCAAGATATAAATATATTACTTGTGATGTTGCAAGTTACAGAATTGCCTTTATCCGATTAAAGGCAGCACTAAAGGGATCGCTAACGGGATGATTAGCCCCTTTACTAAAAAAAAACACCTCAAAAGTGCTGACTTTTGAGGTGTTTTTTTATGTGCTCATTAAGCTTCCCCAGCAATGGCGGTTTATTTTTAAAGAGAAAAACCAGGCTACCTCCTCAACCGCTCTCTTTCAACTGGCTATGATACAGTCCATGATAAAAGCCCTTCACCTTAAGAAGTTCATCATGAGTGCCCTGTTCAATGATCTTCCCTCCATCAAGGACCAGGATTTGATCAGCCTGACGGATCGTGTTAAGTCGGTGAGCGACTACTACGCTCGTCCTGCCCTTCATCAACCGTTTGAGGGCATCCTGGATCTTCAGCTCCGTAATCGTGTCGATACTGCTTGTTGCTTCATCGAGGATCAGGATGGACGGATTGGACAGGATGGCCCTCGCAATGGACAATAGCTGTTTCTGCCCCTGGCTGATTCCGCTTCCATCCGCCCGCAACATTGTATCGTAGCCCTCGGGCATCTTTTCGATGAAGGTATGGGCATTGGCGAGCTTGGCTGCATCCTTGACCTCATCATCACTCGCATCGAGGCGGCCGTAACGGATATTGTCGGCAATCGTCCCCTGGAACAGAAAGCTATCCTGGAGAACGAAGCCCATCAGCTGACGTAAGCTTTTTCGTTTAATGGTCTGAATGTTGAGGCCGTCGATCTCTATCCTTCCTTCATTCAGTTCATAAAAGCGGGATAGGAGATTGGTGATCGTTGTCTTCCCCGCTCCTGTGGGTCCAACCAGGGCAACGGTTTCACCGGGGCGTATGGAAAAGGATACATCCTTTAATGTCGGTTCCCCTTTTTCATAAGAGAATGAAACATGTTGAAACTCGACCTTCCCTTCAACGGACTCGATTTCTACGGCATCTCCTTCGTCCTTCGCCTCTTCTTCTTCATCCAGTATTTGAAATACACGCTCGGCACCTGCAATCGCTGAGAGGAGCGTATTATACTGATTCGCAAGCTCATTCAATGGCCGTGTGAACTGCCTTGCATACTCTGCGAATATGACAATGACACCGATCGTGATCATGCCGTTCAGGGCAAAGACCCCTCCCACCCCGGCTATGACGGCAAAGCTGAGGTTGTTCAGCACGTTCATCAGTTTCGGGATGAAACCTGAATACGTATCCGCCCAATATGCCGCTGTCTTTAGCCGCTGATTCTTTTCACCGAATTCTTTGATGGCCGTTTCTTCCCTGGAAAACGTTTTGATGATGCTGTGACCGGAGATCGTTTCTTCGATATAGCCGTTCAATTCACCGATATTATGCTGATATTGTTTAAATAGGCGGCCTGTCCGTTTCGTGATCCACTTCATGCCAAATACCATGAGGGGAACAATGGTCAGAGTGATGAGAGTGAGGAGCGGACTGAGCCAGAGCATGATCGAGACGGTCCCGACCAATGTAAGGACACTCGATATGATTTGAATGAACGAACTATTCAAGGTGGCGCTCACATTATCAATATCATTGGTCACCCTGCTCATCAGTTCGCCATGCTTCCGTTTATCAAAGAATGGGATGGAGAGCTGATGCAACTGATGGAAGAGGTCCTTCCGTAACCTGTATACCGTATCCTGAGCGACACCGATCATCCAATAATTCTGGAACCATACGGACATAGAATGCAGGATGTACACCGCAATCAGCCCTGTGATCAGTCCCACCAGACCAGATGTCTCCTTCGTGACGATATAGTCATCAATCGCTTTCCCAACAAGAAACGGCCCGAGAAGTGCCGCCGCCGAACTAAGGAACACCATTAAAATGACCAGATACAAAATGACCTTCATTTTGGAAAGGTAGCTCCACAGACGCCTGAGTGTGCCTCTTGCATCTTTCGCCTTGTCGTTCTCCCCCGGTTTCTTTCGTATATGCCTAGACATGATGAATTTCCCCCTCTCCGAATTGAGACTGGTAAATTTGTTGATAAAGGAGGGAATCCTCTACCAGTGACTCGTGGGACCCTTCTCCGATCAATACCCCATCTTCTAGAAGCAGGATACGATCGGATTCCATCGCCGTACTGACCTTTTGAGTGATGATCATCGTGGTACACTCATATTTCTTCAATGCTTGAAGGAGCTTCGACTCCGTTTTCAAGTCTAATGCACTCGTACTGTCATCCAGCAGGAGGATCTTCGGTTTCCGGATGAGTGCCCTGGCAATGGAAAGCCTTTGTTTCTGACCTCCTGAAAGGTTGACCCCTTTTTGCCCGAGGACCGTATCATATCCATTGGAAAGATTCAGGATGGTTTCATGGATCTGTGCATCTTTTGCCGCCTGGATCATTTCCTCCCTTGTGGCATCTTCCTTCCCCCATAAAAGATTTTCTGAAACCGACCCGGAAAACAGGATGACTTCCTGAGGGACATATCCGATATTTTTTCTTATTTCATCCAATGGAATGGTCCGGATCTCCCGCCCGTCCAAATGAACGGTTCCCTCTGTTGCATCATACAGACGGGGGATGAGCTGAAACAGGGAGCTTTTACCTGAACCCGTAGCCCCTAAAATGGATACGGTTTGTCCCGCTCCCACCTGAAAGGAAACATCCCGAAGCACCTTTCCCCTAGTGGATGGATATTGAAACGATACATCTTTAAACGAGATTTCTCCTCTTACCACTTTGTTGCGAGTGTCTGCCTCCCCTCCATCCTTCAAGTCGATCTCCGTTTCAAGTACTTCCTCGACCCTTTCAGCAGAAGCCCTTGCTCTAGAAAAACTGGTGATGATAAAAGAGAATATAGAAAAAACAGATGAGATTCTCGTGACATACGTGACAATCGCCACTACTTCCCCAACCTTTGTGCCACCTGAGGCAACATCTATACTTCCGAACCATAGAACGGAAAGAAGGGCAAGGTTCATGACAAGCATCAAGAGGGGCATAATGATCTCCATGAACCTGAGGGCACGTACCGTTCGATTCTTCAAATCTTCATTCGCTTCATGAAATCGGCTTTCTTCATGCCTGCTCCTCGTATACGCTTTGATCAACCTCATTCCTGAAAGGTTTTCCTTCATGACCTCATTTACTTTATCCAGCCTGGATTGAACTTTTTCAAACAGACTCCACCCGCGTTTCAGCACCCAAAACAGGAACAGCCATAACACCGGAATCACAACGATTAGAATAAGCGCAAGCCGGGCATTGACGATCAGGGCCATGATGGTGGAGCCCACTACAAGTAATGGAGCCCTGAGCATGATCCTGAGGCTCATGAAGATCGTGTTCTGAAGCTGCCTGACATCATTCGTCATTCTCGTGATGAGAGAAGAGGCCGGAAGCTTATTAAAACTGGCAAACGAAAACGATTGAACTTTCTTATACAGACTTTCCCGCACATCATACCCAAATCCCTGACTCGTATGGGCGGCAAAAAATGAATTCGTCACGCCTGAAAAGAAGGCAACAAGGGACATCCCGACCATGATGAATCCCCATTTCAATACGGTGTCCAAGTTTTTATTCAGAATTCCTTCATCGATGATCCGCGCCATGAACAGCGGATTCAATAGTTCTACTGCAAGCTCTACCAGCATTAAACTCCAGGCAACGGCCATGGCAGCCCGGTAAGGCTTTAAGAAACGTATGACTTTCAAACGAACACCCCTCTAAACAAATATCTGCCATTATTTATATGTATCATCATATCGTTTTTTTATGCAGGGTGGTAGTTGGAAGTGTCCTGCTGCTCTCCTCACTAAAAAACCGCATACTCCCCCGGGAAGGGACCATGCGGTTTCTTTACTATTATTGGTTAAATGGTGGCGGAGTATCTGTACCTCCACTATTTGGTCTGTTCTTTTCTTCTTCAATTTTCCGATCCAGTTTAGAAAGATACTTTTGTGCAAAGTCCTTTCCACCCAGACCAAAGGCTAAACCGAAAGCCAGAGCCAGTCCACCCAGAATCAACATGAACGCAATATTAACGATGGAATCAGCCACTTTTAATTGATCCAGGGCCATAAAGAAGCTTAGAGCAATAATGGCGTATTTCGTGATGTTCGAAAGGACTTGGAAGTTATCACTCAATACATTGGATAAGATGCTCTTAACCAAGTTACCCAGGTACAAGCCTGCACCAAGAATGACGATGGCTGCTAATACATGTGGCACATAAGCTAATACACCGGTTGCCAGGGCGACCAGGAATTCCAAGCGCACCATCTCAAGGGCTTCTACTACAAATAGGAAAACAATGATAACCTGAACAACTCTGCCTACAAGTCCAGATAGATTCATATAGGCTGAGCCCTTGGCTTCATATGGGTTCTTATTGACGTTCATACGTCCAATCCCCATATTTCGTAACAGAGAATTGAATCCTACCCTGTTCAATAAACGTGCAACCAATGCGCCAACCCATCTACCGACCCAGATTCCTGCCAGAATGAGTACAATCGCAACCGCAATATTCGGAAGCATCACAAGGACCTGATTGAGCATGTGAATCGCTGGTTCTGAAATCCCTCGAATGTCCAGCTGATCCAGTGCAGAAATGGTGACCGGAATCATGATCAGAACGAATACAATCGTCCCTATGACCGATGAAACCGTTGTTCCTTGAAAAAGTTTCCCGATACCGAATCGATCAGCGACTCTCTCTGTGCCAATCGCCTTCAGGAAGTTCGTCACGATATCCCGGACGATCTTGGCAACAAACCATCCAACAAGGAGAATGATAGCCGCTGCAAACAGCTTCGGTATAAACGCCAGGAAGCTTTGGAGCATTTCCGTGAAAGGTCCTGAAACCCCTGCAATGTTAAGAGCCGCCAACACTCCCGGTAAGAATACAAGAAGCACGAGATAGAAGACAATCCTCGCGGCCGTGTAGACATATCGATGTGCATCATTTTCATCTTTCGCCAGTTTAGACCTCACCATCGTGCTTTTAACTGCAGGTCTCATACCCAACTTCTCTATCAATACCTTCAGGACAGAGGCAACAATCCATGCAAATAATAGAATAAGTGCCGCTTTTAAGACATTGGGGATCGCTGCCGCCATCGTACTCAACATACCGACTAAAGGTGAAGCAATAAAGTTCAAGTCAAGGATATTGAAGAAGGCGATAAACACAAACACCAGCAGAATGAAGTACACGATTTTACTAATGACTTTCTCCGATGTCCATTTCCGTTCCCCGGTCCTGCTGCCAAAATATAGATTATCATCGATCTTTATTCTTTTTAAAATTCCGTAAACGGCTTTTTCAATAGCCTTTGCTATGATCCAGCCGATCAATAGCACCAATAAAGCTAATAACAGATCTGGAAGTTTTCCTAAATACCCATACCATTCCCGCGTGATCTCATTGTTCATTCGATGTTCTCCCTTCCATATATGGAAAATGTATAATGCTAATACTTATCTACCCAAAGATTTTTTTTCAAAACCAGACTAAAAAAGATAGTCTATATGATTCAGAAAATAATCTTAGCAATAGAAAGGAGAATGGTGGAATCGAGAGCGCAGGCAAAAAAAATAGACCTCACAGAAGTAAGGCCCGTCCCTCTATCTCATCCGTCGGGCACTTGCGTTCAGGCGGGCATTTCGGATGACCTGGTTGATGACTTCCGAGAAGATGAGCCCGATGGCAATGGAACCGGAGATCATAAAGGCTTTGGCTGCCAGGTTGATGGCGGCATTGTAATCATTTTGAACGAAGTTTCTCATGGCATCGTACGCCAGTCCCCCGGGTACGAGGGGGATGATCCCGGCAACAGAAAAGATGATGACCGGTGTTTTATACATTTTCGCAAACACCTGACTGACCACAGCCACGACAAAGGAGGCAAGTAACGTGGCAAGAACGGTGTCGGCTTCATTTAAACTCATAAGTACGTAAATGATCCAGCCCAGCATCCCGACAATTCCGCATTTGAAAAGGGACTGCTTTGGAGCATTGAAGATAATCCCGAATGCAGCGGCGGATATGAAGCTGGTCACTAATTGTTCGATGATGTGCATTCCCTTTTCACCCCTATCTCACTTACGTCAATGTAAACACGACAGCAATGCCCGTACCAATGGCAAATGCCGTTAAAAAAGCTTCTGCGCCCTTTGAGAGACCCGAAACGAGATGACCCGCCATCAAGTCCCGGACTGCATTGGTGATCAGGAGACCGGGAACAAGGGGCATCACGGATCCGATGATGATCTTATCCAATTCCTGTCCGATACCAAGCTGGACAAATCCGTATGACACCATGCCGATGATGAAGGAAGCAAGAAACTCCGCGAAGAACTTTATCGGAACAAGGCGGTGTAAATAAATCAGGCTTGTAAACCCGACGCCTCCCGTGATGAGAGCAGGAATGAAGTCCTTCCACATCCCCTGGAACATGATGAGAAAGCAACCACTTGCAATTGAAGCCGCGGCCACTTGAATCAGGAAGGAATAAGATAAATCGGACTGATCCAGCTTTTCAAGGGCGTTATATGCTTCTTCAAGGGTCAGATGCCCTTTACTGATCTGCCTTGAGATACTGTTCACGAGGGTCACTTTCTCAAGATCCGTAGACCTCTCATTAATTCGGATCAGCTTCGTTTTGGTCGGTTCTGAGGTTTCAATCGAGAAGATGATCCCGGTGGGGGTCACATAGCTATGCGACTCCGATATCCCATAAGAAGCGGCGATGCGCATCATCGTGTCCTCGACGCGATACGTCTCCGCCCCACTTTGCAGCATGATCTTCCCCGCCAGCAGGCTGACCTCCATAATGTCATATCTTCTTATCATTTTTGCTTCCATACGATCTCTCCACACGTACTTTTTTGAATAGGTTTAGTTTATAGGAAAGCAGTGGTGTAAGCAATGAGGAAGGGCAGGACTTTACGTAGATTTAATCTTGAGGGATGGAAAGAAGGCAGGTTCAAGCATTATTTACTTTCCTCTCTCTTGAAAAGCTTTTCGTTCCGATGGGTTATTTGACCCCCTTTTTAACTTTCTCTTATAAATCATGTACGCACCCGTCACCACCACAAATCCCATGAGGACCACCATTTGATAGTTTTCGATCACTTCAAGGATCACTTCTTTCTCCCCGTCATATATCTTCCCAATGGTCAAAAACAGAAAAGTGGATGGTGCAATACCGAGCATAGTAAGGAGGGAATACGCCTTCACATCCATTCTTGCCATACCTGCAAGGAACGGGATGACATTCCCTAAGTGAAGCGGACTTGCAATCGCTACGCTCCAAACACCGTATCGATTGAATTTACCTTGGGCCTCCCGAAGCTTCTCCAGCTTTTTCGGCTTGAGCTTCCCTTCCATTTCCTCCCCCAGTTTGAAACTGATATAGTATGGTATATAGCTTCCAACAGTATATAAAAAGCTTCCCGCTATCGAAGTGACCACCATTTCCATCCACGTTAAGTCAAGGATAAATCCCATGGTTACGATAAAGAACGTTCCAATAAAAGGGAAAGCACTCCCTTCAATTAATAGAGAAAACAGTACACCCCATATCCCCCACTCTTCTGCTATATTTATTATCCATTCCGTCATGTGAATCACTCCTGTACGCTTGTATCTTCAGTATAGAAGAGACCTTCTGACACCAACAGAATCCGCAGGGGTAATTTACGCTACGTCTTGAGATGTATTGACAGAACGAAAGACCGGCCCTGAGACAGGCCGGTCTTTCGTTTATGATGCCTTTCGGCTGATTTCCTGTTGATGCGACTGAACTTTGATCAATCTTGGTGCGATATTAACGATGATCACCATCACAACGGAGCATAAAACGGCCGATCCCAACATGGTGATCCCATTTACTATAAGAGAAAATAGCAGTGGGGACATCTCATCCGGCGCATACTCGGCAAAGAACACGAATCCGGCAATGAAATGCCAGAAATAACGGGCAAGGCTTCCTGCGATTGTTGCCATCACTACCCAGAAGAACGCTTTGGATCGTCGGCCGCTTCCCAGTGCGCCCTGAATTTTCCCGGCAAAGATCCCGGCAAAACCGATAAAAGCAAAAGCGATGAAGTACTCAATCACCATTTGGACCGGGGTCGCAATCCAGGCATCCCCGAGGGCAATCTGCAGGATCCCCCATAAAAATCCTCCTATCAATCCAGCTCTCCAGCCTCTTCGATAGGATAATAGAAAGATAGGAACCATGGCAATCGAAATCGAGATACTCGGTGATAGCTTAATAGAAGGCAACAAATCGAGGATGACCGCAAAAGCCGCCATCAATGATGCTTCAAGCAATACGACAAGTCGAGTGTTTTTCATAAAAAAATCCTCCTTATGAACTGAAACGAAACCATAAGGAGGGAGAATGAAACAATCGAAATAAGCACTATGCTGCCTATTTTCCACATCCCTACGCTAGTCCTAACTAACAGGTTCAGAGGGTCAGAACAGATTGTTCACTCTCAGCTTTCGCTCCCCTTGTGGTACCGTTTATAAAGTTGTTAAGGTTTATTATACATGAAGAATGATAGTTTAAAAGCAAAACAGGAACTTTTTCTTAAGGTGTCTCACTCAGAGGATCATGAAGGATGATGACGGGCATTGATTTAGGGGTGACCATGAATCCATATACTTTTCCATCTTTGTCCTTATACGCTACAGAATAATCTCCGAACTGGGGTGAAAATTCGACGTTTTGGTATTCAAGGTCAAGTTCCTGGTACTTCAGGCTCACATACAGGTTGGTGGCGATTCTTGCCGTCAGATGCTGTACCGTGGAAATCCGGTTGGCTACTATTATGAGGATGATTCCGAAACAGAGTAACATGACTTTCTTTGTCCTGGACAATCTGATCATTCATCAAGCCCCCTTTTATTTCTCATAACTACTATACTCTTATACTTTCTATTATATACCTATTCACTGAACCATGACAAAAGAGCTACTTTAATGAGGTGTGTCAAAATACCCATTTTTAGCAGCTCTTTTTATCTTTATTTATTCTTGTTCCTGTTTCATAAGCGGATGTGGGTTGATTTCCTCTCCGGATGAACGGGGTTTACTGAGTAGGCATAAAGCCTACACTCCAATAGCCGTCTTCATCTTTTACCATCTGAAAGCCCATGGTGCCTTCACCGCCGTTATCATACTTGATATAGCCATCGATATCGCTAGTTTGAATAAATTCACCATTTTCGATCCCTTTGAAGGTATTAAGGATACTTTCTTTTGTGCCCCTGTCCGTTTTGGGTATTTCCTCGTCTTCTTCTTTTGTCCATCGTATATAATCCGTTCTGTCCGTGTACAATTCATAAACAAGGTCGTATCGTTCGTCCAGTGATGCCTGGACATATATTTTGGCTATGCTGATGGGTGACAGTCCTTTCATATGGACTTCTGTTGGATCTTTGGAAAACTCCTGATAGGCGTCCTTTTCTTCCTTTGCAAGCGTGAATTGGGAGCCACTGCCCGTTTCCACCTTTTCTATTTTTCTAAAAGAGAACGGCATCACCACACTAAACTTCCATCCATCATCATAAAGCAACCTGAAAGTTTGAACACTTGCTTTCTCGTAACCTTCTGAAACCGGTATTTCGTATGTCACATCACTCATCGTGTCTGAAGTCCTCACTTTGATTGCCGTAGTGGCCGTCCATAACTGACCAGGTTCATATGATACATCAGGCTGCGCCAATTTTCCTTTGAAAACAATGAATGGATGATCCCCGATGAGCTTCCCCGCAGCATCAGGCGTAAAACTTTCTGATAGATAACGGATCACTTTTTCTTTTGAATCCAATTCTCCACTCATATACCGGTAAGGTTTTCCTTCAAATATAAAGGTTTCGCCGGTCCCTTCATCGTTAAGGATATGATCATATCGAGAGAACGCTTCTCCGATCAGTTTGTCGGCCGTGGATTCATCCAGCTCAGTCGGTTCCTGTGAGGTTGGCTCTACCTGCTCTATGCTGTCTTGCTCCTGAGAAGCATTTTGACCGTCCCTTCCGATCCCTACCAGTTCAAAGGTCAAAAACACCCCCGCCAATATAAAAGCTGCTGCCAGTATATTCGGAACCAAACTTCTCATTTTCACCCTGTTCTTTTCGGTGTCATTTATTTCATTAAATAGTTTGGTTTTCAACTCTTGCTTAAACTCTTTTCGCGGAGAAAGGTCTGGTCGTTTTTTCAAAGATTGCAGGAAGTCATCATTGAATTTTTCGTTCATATACCTGCACCGCCTTTTCACTGGAATTTCCTAATGATTTTTTTAACAGATTCAGTGCCCTGTGATAATCCACCTTAACCTTGGAAGGCTTCCAATCGAGGATCTCCGCCGTTTCTTTGACGGAGTATTCCCTTAATCCCCTTAAAATGACAACATTGCGATAATCAGGTTTCAGCTTTGAAAGGGCAGCTTGAACCATTTCCCACTCTTCATTCTTCTCCATCTCCTCTTCCGGCAGGCCATCCTCACTTTTCCGTATACTTATAAGGAATTCCGGGAGAATGGAGATTAGCTTTCTCTTTCTGTAGTGATCGATGGCAGTACGTTTGGCAATGGATATGATCCATGTTTTCTGAGAGGAATGATTTTTGAAGCTTTGATAACTCTTGAACACTCTGATAAATGTATCCTGCGTTAAATCCTCTGCTTCGGATGAATTATTTGTAAAATACAATAAGTACTGATAGACGTCATGAAAGAACTTTTCATAAAGCTCTTCTAATTGGTGTTGACCCTCATTCAAAGTCATCCCCCCTTTACTGTATCTATTAGTCGTTACCGTATCCGGTTTGGTTTCAAATCTTCATGGAAAATTTTCATTTAAACTAAAAAAGAGCCATTATGATAACAGCTCTTCCAGTTGGTCGCTATTTGTTTCATTTCTTCGCCTTAAACAACTGTTTAACCCATCCAGGCCAGACCAACCAACGTTTTCACGTACTAATCAAACGTTTGTTTAGTTGTCTAACATCTCCGTAAGACGGGAGATTTGGCTATGGAGTTCGTCGATTGGAACGAAGCGTGCTTTTCTGAACATCTCCTTACCGTCTACAAATACAATGACGACGGGCACGGTGAAGATTGAAAATTCCCCTGCTATTTCCGGGATTTCTTCTGCATCGGCATGGATGGATTTCACAGATTTGAAATCCTTCAACATCTCTTCCACCTGAGGCAGGAGTGCGTGACATACAGAACAACCTGGCCTTGATATGTATAGTAGTACCAGCTTCTCAGCTTCGAGCTTTTCATAAAGTGCTTTTAGTGAATGGACTTCTTCCATTTTACGGACTCCCTTCTCCTATTAGTGTATTGCTCTGGTAAATGATTACCCTGTCCCGCCTTGATAAACATACACCTTTCCGTTGGACGGTCTCCTAAACGACGGTCCGGTAAATCCCCGCTTTCGTAATTCTTTCCTCATAAATATCATGATTCCGCCATGACCTACGATGAGCACATCCTTCCCTTCACGGACGACCCGATCGACCACCACACGGATCCTCTCTTCAATTTCCCGCTTGCTTTCAGGCTGGGAACAATGATTGAACCACCAGGCGAGCCTGATAGATGCCATATGAAGAAAGAGCGGCATCTTCCTGTCAGACCGGAAGATGGGAGATAATCTGATTTCCCTCAGTTCCTTTAGAAAGATGATTTCTCCTTCATAAACCGCTTCAGCCGTTATTTGTGCCCTAGATAAGTCACTGGAGTAGCAGCCTTCCCAATCAATATCTTTAAGATCAACTTCATTGCCCTCTACGTCCGAGGCGTCATACTCTTCCACCCACTTCATCAGCTCATCACTCGTTACAAATGAAGCCGGGTAACCCCTTGTTACTTTAAAGTGCCTTATGAGACCAATCTTCATACACATCCCCTCCCCCTTCCATTATACTAGTTTATGGAAGGGGGAGGGGATGCTCTTTGGACTAACGGGTTCGGCTAACGAGCACAAAAACCTGATTCGCCCGTAAATTAGCAGTCTAATTCGTAACTGAATTGGCGGCAGGTTTATAAGCGGAGAAATTCCGTCTAAGGCAGCTGGAGGAGAGTTAAAACGCTGAAATAAGCGGAGAAGTTCCGCTTAACTGCTCAATATGGAACAATATTCAACAAATATTTTTCTATAAGCGGAAAAACTCCGGCTAATAAACGTGAAATAGCCGCATTTTCCGATTTAAACGGATTTCTTCCGCTTATTTTCAACCCCCAGGGATCGACTCTCCTTATTCAACATAAGAGTGCTGATCTTCAATAAAGAATTCATAAAAAAGCTCGCAGCATAATGGCTCCGAGCTTTTGCACGTGTTCATTTCACTGCTAAAGTGTCTACTGATTCTACTGAAAATTACTGTACGAAAAGCACTGCTAATTCAAATTTTGCACTTTGAAACCGAACCCGTTAACTTTGGACGCATGCCTCCTTTCGATCAGCCCAGGGAAACGTCCAGAATCATCATCACGACGAAACCGAGCATCAGTCCCAATGTAGCCAAGTCCGTACTTCCTGAGGATTGTGACTCAGGAATCAGTTCTTCTACGACGACGAATATCATCGCTCCCGCCGCGAAAGCAAGGGCATAAGGCAGCAGCGGCTGCACCATCAGGACGGCAGCGGCCCCGATCACGGCTGCAATCGGCTCTACGATGGCTGATAGCTGACCGTAATGGAAGGATTTCAAACGGGACATCCCATCTCCCCTCAGCGGAATGGAAAGAGCTGCCCCTTCAGGCATATTCTGAATACCGATTCCGATGGCAAGGCCGATGGCTCCCACTAACGTTGCGTCCCCGAGGCCAAGTGACGCAGCACCGAAGGCAACACCGATGGCAAGACCTTCCGGAATATTATGGAGGGTGATCGCCAGGAATAATAAGGTCGATTTTTTGAATTTGGTTGGAGGTCCTTCGGCTTTTTCCGATTCGTTCCCCAAGTGTAAATGCGGTACGACAAAGTCTAAAAGTCTAATAAATATGCCGCCAAGTAAAAAGCCAATGGCAGGGGCAAGCCATGGTATCTGACCGTTTTGCTCACTGAACTCTATTGAAGGCGCAAGCAGTGACCAGAACGATGCTGCTATCATGACTCCAGCGGCAAACCCGAGCATCATATTCAACGTATGCTTTTCTATTTTCGTAAAGAAAAACACCGTGGCTGCTCCAAGGGCCGTCAACCCCCATGTCACCAGACCGCCGAACAGCGCCTGCATCGTAGGATTGAATCCACTTAACCAGTCTATGAACATACGAACCACTCTCCTCCGATCAACATTTTGAATACTACCATCTTGCATCAAGGAAACTTTCTTTGTCAAAGGAAACGGCATACTACCTATTTACCAGAGCCCATTATTTTTCTATATATATGTCATTCGCTTGAAATGGTGTATGTATCGTTTATACTTTCCATCCTTACATACGGGTTATACAAAAAAACGCCCCTGCCTTCAAGGCAGGAACGTACTTCCTATTCATCCCTTATGGCTGTTTTCCATAAAATCATGTTCAGGACGAACAGAAGGATGAGATAACCAGGAATACCGAATGGAATCTGCAGGGCCAGGTAGTGAAGGCCGAAGAATATCCCTACGATGAGGTAGAAGGGCAGCACCTTCCAGCTGTCACTTTGCTGGATACCTTCGAAACTTTCTGTAAATGGCAGTGTTCCCCTCATTAAGCTCAGACAGATGACGGTGAATATACAGGCACTGATAAAGACGATGATGATTTCAGGTATCACACGATACCCAAACAGGATGATGAAAACAATGCTTATAATCGCATACAACGGAAGGAACAGTTTCATAAGAAAAGCCTTCAATGTCCCTTTGTAGATAGCCGCCCTGCCTGAGACAGGCGCTACTTTGTATATCCAGGATCCTTTGTATTTCCCTGAATAACTGAGCATCATCACGACTGTCGGTATGACGATGAAGCTTGAATAGATCGATAGGTACATGCTTGAAGTCAGGAGATCTTCCCTTGTCCCATCCATCAATCCATTGAAAATAAAAATGAACGGCATAATGATGGCAAAGCCAAGCGCGGGATACACCTTCAACTTAAATTCCCTTTCATTTTTCATCATATAATGGGCGAACCGGTAAAATGCCCGCTCTTCGTTCGACTTGGACAATACCTTCATGATACCATCCCCGAACCGGAAACGGGCTTTCTTCTTCTTACCGCCATGGGAAGATAATTTCTGGAGGTTCTTCTCAAAGGTCGGCAAAGCTTTCACATAAACGATAAGTGCAAGGAATGGAATCAGTACCGCGGTACATGAAAGAATTAGGATCATGGTCTCGTGATTACTGTTTAGGAACCATTCAAACGGAGCCCCGAACCAGATGGGAGGCAGAAAGATATTCCACCAATCCGGTGTAAAAGAGATCGTCAAATCCACAAATTCAAAGGAGCGTGCCACCACCTGATATCCTACGGCAAGTCCGATGGATAATCCGATCTGCACATAGTTGATGATATCCTTCAGTTTTTCCCCATCAAAATATTGGAGGATAAAATAATAGAGCATAGCCGTAAATACAACGATGAAGATATTCATCAGGATGATCCCTGCCAGGAAAATGAAAAAGAAGGAAAGACCCTGATTGATCAACCCGACGACCAGTGGAATGGCGGTCAGGGAACCTGTCAGGAAAAACAGATAAATAAACACGTGAAGCGTTTTAGCAAGGCTGATGGTTTTCCTTTCGACAGGCTTGGTAAAGAGAATCGTATGATCCCGGATGTCCAGTATGACAACTGAGAAATCTGAAATCATTGACGTCATGACGATGAAAATTAGCACGGTAAAGGTGATGCTCATTTGAAAGATATATTGATCTCCCATCACAATGAAAGGTATGACGAATAATCCAAACAGCGCGTACACCCAGAGGGATTTAATAAAACGGTTTTCATCCTTCCCTTTCTTCCTTCCTTGCTGTTGGAAGATCGTAGGGACACGTCTTTGATCCATCGTCAGCTTGACTTGAAGGATTCTTCTCAACAACCGGTAATCGAATCCAAGTCTCGTAAACAATCCTTGAAACCAATCCAGAAACAATAGGGTACGAAATTCCTTCATCCTTACACCCCTTGCACAACAGAAACAATTTCCGCTGCCGTTTCTTTATGCTCATTGAATCCGGTTAATTGGTTGAAGATTTGCTCCAGGGACCCTTCCATATTCTGATTCTTCAAATCTTCAAAACTGCCATCCGCCACGATCGTTCCGTTATGCAAAAGGACAATCCGGTTGCTGATCTTTTCCACCACATCCATGATGTGAGAGGAGTAGAAGATGGTTTTCCCCTCAGCGGCAAGCTGGGCGAGAAGTTCTTTAAAAATCATGACAGAGTTGGCATCGAGTCCATTGATGGGCTCATCCAAAAATAAAACATCGGGATTATGTAATAAACTCGAGATGATCAGAATCTTCTGCTTCATCCCTTTTGAATAAGAGGCGATCCTTGATTCATACACTTCTGAAAGCCCAAACAATCCGGTTAGCTTCTCCGCTTTCTCCTGCGCCTTTTTTTGTTCCATTCCGTATAGTTCCCCCATGAATGTGAGGTACTCTTCTGCAGTGAGGTTATCATAAAGATCCGCCATCTCAGGTACATAGCCTATCCGTTTCTTATATTCTACGGAACTACCGGATATATCTTCACCGAATAGCGTCACCTGCCCCGAATACCCTTCTTCAAGGCCGAGGATGATCTTGACCGTCGTACTTTTCCCGGCACCATTCGGACCAATATAACCGATGATCTGCCCTTTATACACATCCAGCTGAACTCCCTTTAACACTTCCTTACTACCAAATTTCTTCTTCAAATCCCTGATCGACAAAATCGGTTCACGTCCGTCCATAACAATCCCCTTTTTTCTTTAGATATGCCTATATGCTAACATAAATTCCATTTTATGGTCAGCTACATACGAACCTGGTCCTTTAAAAAATATTTTCACTTCTCCCCTTCCCAAACTGGCAGAACTTGTTATATACTTTAACTGTATTAAGACACATAGTACACTACACACAGTCGGGAGGGTGGATATGTTTGAGCTTGATTTAAGAAGTCGTAAACCCATCTATGAGCAATTAGTCGAAAAGCTAAAAGAATTAATCATCAATGAAGTGCTGAAGCCGGATGAACAATTGCCTTCGGTTCGTACCCTGGCACAGCAGCTGACCATAAATCCAAACACAATCCAAAAAGCCTACAGGGAACTCGAATCTCAAAGATTCATTTATTCTGTGAAAGGACGGGGTAGCTTTGTTAATCCTTCAAGTCACATTCAAAACGCGGAGAAAATCATGAAAGTAAAAGAAGAGTTGTCTAAACTTTTGTCTGAGGCCCTTTATTTGGGGATCACAACGGAAGACTTAAAGCAGATGATTGCAGAAATTGAGGCAACAGTTGGGGGTAATCAAACTGATGATCGAGATTAAATCCATATACAAAGCCTTTGAAGGTACAAAAATCTTACATGATATCTCGTTTTCTGTTCAAAAGGGTTCGATCTATGGCCTGCTCGGATCGAATGGTGCAGGAAAGACCACTTTGTTGAAGACCATCGCAGGAGTGTTGAAGCCTGAAAGCGGAGAGGTGTCCGTTAACACCCAGCCGGTCTATGAAAATATCCCGACGAAAGAGACGTTGTTCTTCATCCCTGATCAACCGTTTTTCTTTGCTCATTACTCATTGACTCAAATGGCCCGTTTTTATCAGAACACTTACAGCCGATGGAATGAGGATCGCTTTCAATACTTGAGCATTTTATTCGGAGTTGACCCCAATAAAAACCTTCATAAATTTTCTAAAGGGGTTCAACGGCAAGCGGCATTTATCCTGGCCCTGTCCACTCAACCGGACGTCCTGATCCTGGATGAACCGATGGACGGCCTTGATCCCGTTGTCAGGAAAAAAGCCAAAAGTGTACTGATTTCAGAAGTCGCCAACCGGGACATGACCATTATCATCTCTTCTCACAATCTCCGGGAAGTGGAAGATATTTGTGATCATATCGGGATTTTGCATGAAGGGGAATTTTTGTTGGAGAAGGAACTCGATGATTTAAAGTCCGGCATTCACAAAGTACAGCTGGCATTCAAGGGGGAGGTTCCCGGACAGCTCTTTAGTGATCTTGAAATCCTGCATAAAGAAACGAGGGGAAGCGTGTCCCTCTGTATCGTCCGTGGCGACGAGCAACGGGTGAGGACCTTGATTCAGCCCTATCATCCGGTCATTTTCGACTTATTGCCCCTGACACTTGAAGAAATTTTTGTTTATGAAATGGAGGACGTCGGATATGCCATCCAAAACATCATGGATCAATAAGGAAATTATCGTTCAAAGCCTGCGGAATGTTGGATGGGTCGGCATTGTCTACTTTATCGGACTTCTCTTTTCTCTACCTGTCGACATCATCGGACAATTATCCAGGGATCCTCAATCGTACCCGATTGCGATTTATGAAAATCTGTTTAAAATGCAATACCCGATTCAAATAGGATTGCTGCTGATCATTCCGGTCATTCTATCCTTGTTCCTATTTCGATATCTGCATGTGAAACAGGCCGGGGACTTCATGCACAGCCTCCCCATCACCCGGAGAAAATTATTTTTCCATTTTACCGGGACAGGATTTGGGATGCTCGTCATTCCGGTTCTATTGAATACCGTGATATTACTTTCCCTTTATTCATTCACGGACCTTCAGCAATATATCGGGGTTCAGGATATCTTTGTATGGTGCGGCATTACGGTACTCATAAGCGTGCTCCTGTTCACAGCCTCTACATTCGTTGCCATGATAACGGGTCTGACAGCCGTGCAGGGCGCTCTGACTTATATCCTGCTTCTATTGCCTGCAGGAATGTTTATGCTCGTATGTTATAGTTTGAAAAATCTGTTATTCGGATTTCCTGAGGACTATTTCTTCAATGTTCAAATCGAGAAATACTCTCCTCTCATCAAAACGGCGTACCTCGAGAACGGTCTCCTGTCCGGTACAGATATCTTGTTATTCATCTTGATCACTCTCGTATTCTATGGTTTCTCATACGTGTTATACAAAATGAGAAAAGTGGAGGCTGCCTCCCAGGCGATTGTGTACCCTTTCTTGAGACCTTTATTTAAATATGGTATCTCCTTCTGCTTCATGCTGATAGGCGGAATGTACTTCAATGGAATTTATCAGTCCCAAAGCTGGACCATATTCGGATATTTCTTTGGTTCCCTCATTGGTTACTACATCGGTGAGATGATTTTACAGAAACATTGGAGAGTATTCCGTCAATGGAAGGGTTATGCAGGGTTTGCAATCGTCATTATCCTTCTCGGGTTCATCATTCAGTTCGATCTGTTTCACTATGAACAGAAAGTGCCCGAATTGGCAGATGTAGAGAAAGTTCATGTCAGTCAGAGCTATTATTCCCTGACGGACAACCCTGACAATCTGATAAAAGATCCATTTATGACAGATCCGAAAGCGATTGAAGCCGTCCTGAATCTTCACGAAGCAATTGTGGATCATCACGATCATAAGAATAGAGCGGATGAGAAAAACGAGCAGATCTTTCTCTATTACAAGATGAAAGACGGCAGCACAATCGTCCGGAATTACCTGATCGATATGGAAGACGTGAGATCTCAATATGCTTCTTTATATGAAAGCAAGAATTTTAAAGAGAAAACCGAACAAATCTATGGTGTTGACTCAGATAAAGTCGACAAACTCACCATTTACAACGAAAGGGGCAATAAACCTGCCATCACCATAGCAGACCCCGCAGATATTAAGGAAGCCATCTCTATCCTACAAGAAGAAACATACGATGATTCCTTTGAGAACCGTGACAAAATCAATCTTTATAATGTTGAGTTCCTCATGTCGAAGGACACTTGGGCTAACATCGGTGTTAAAAAGAACGATAAAAAGTTTATTGCCTGGCTTCGGGATAAAGACTACTTAAAAGAGCTTAAGATGACGGCATCTGATATCGAATGGATGTATGTGACGCAGCCAGTTGATTACAACGATCCTTTCTCTCAACCGGTGGAAGAGACGATCCTTGAATTAAAGAAAGAAAACAAGGGAGTCGAAGTGAAGGATGCAAAACAGATCGAATCCATTATGGATGAGCTCGTATACGATCACATGACCAGTGCCTACACCGTCACCATCAAGTTCAAAAAACATGGATCCATCCAAACTCTGGGGTTACAGAAGGAAGATGCCCCTTCCTTTATCAAAAGAGAACTGAACGATTGAATATAGAAAGTCGAGGTGACCATATGGACACATTAAATACATCATCATCTCCTCTGAACTTCGAGGAGATGTATGAACAATTTCATAAGCTGATTTATCACATCGCTTACAACATTACGAAGGACATTCAATTATCACAGGATGTCGTACAGGAAACGTTCCTGAAAGCTTATATCAAACTGGATACGCTTAAAGACCCGGCAAAAATGAAATCATGGCTCACCGTGATTGCAAAATGCACGGCCATCGACATCATCCGTCAGCGATCGAAGCGCAATGAAATCTGCATAGAAGAACGGGAAGAATTCCATTCCATAGAGGATCACCACTCCATTGAAGATGAAATCGATGCCCGTTTCCTCAAGAGCAGCATCCAGGATCATATCACACGTCTTCCACTCACTCAGCAGGAAGTCATGGCACTGAAAGTCACGGAAGACCTGAGTGACAGTGAAATCGCCACAAAGCTGAACCTGCCCCCTTCCACCGTGAAAACCCGTTGTCACCGGGCCAGGAAGCAGTTGTATTACATTGTTCAAACGAAAGTGTCTGCATAAAAAAAGGAGCCTTGGTGAGAAGGCTCCTTTTTGGGTTGATCCAAGAGATTATAAGATGTATATAATGTATTGGTTTTTGGGAATTTCAGCCCAAATCATTGACAGGCCTTCCAATAGGTTTCAAAATAGAAGAATAAGTCATTCTCAAAGGGGAATTTATGGATACTCATTCGTCTCATTTATATGAATATTTAACTGACCACGCCTTGGATTTCACAGAAGACTGGCTGAAATTCCAGAATATTAAAACTGGATCGCACTACTCTCTTGATTCTCCACCTGAGGTTCTGAACAAAGTCAAAGAACAAAACTCCCATTATGTTAAGGTCATTGCGAAATGCCTCCTACTTTCAAATGAGGAATCAAAAGAGTTGATTTCTAACTGGACGAAGGAAATGGCAGCCGATCGAAGCAAATCAAGCACCACCCTTGATGAAGTGGTGCGAAATTCAGGTGTTTTCAGAAGGGTGTATTGGACGTATGTCGAAAGATTCGTCGAAGAACATTCTGAATTAAATATCCAATTAAAAGAGGTATTTGAGTGGGAGCGCAAGATCAACTTCGCCTTGGATTATGTGCTGGAAACGTTCACTTCGACATTTCTTTCAATCCTAATGAATAGGCTGCAGGCTCAATCCACATTGATCCAGGAATTAAGTACACCCGTTATTTCTTTAACCTCGGAAGTCGGGCTGCTTCCGATCATTGGGGATATTGATACAACTCGTGCACGGATGATCATGGACGCAACCCTTCAGCAAAGTGCAGATGCCCATCTGTCCATGCTGATCATCGACTTGTCCGGGGTCGTATTGATGGACACCATGGTGGCCCAGCAAATCTTCCGCGTCATCGATGCCTTGAATCTGCTGGGAGTAAAATCAGTCCTCACGGGGATCCGACCTGAAGTCGCCCAGACAGCGATCCACCTCGGACTCGACTTCTCCACCATCCATACTGAAAACTCCCTGGAACGGATCATTGCCGATGTCATCCAGGAAAACAGCAGCTTTTTGCATATGTAAGTTTTGAACAAAAGAAAAAGACTGACTCACTCTGGGGGTGGCACCCTTGGAATGAATCAGTCTATTTATTTTATGAAAAATGATGTGAAGCCTTGTAACTGGCCTTCACCATGTATTCATGCTGAAGAAGTTTCACCTCAAACAGGGTGATCGGATCGAAATATCGTTCCGGATTTGCTTTCATCTTCTTCAATGAATCCTGATCGGATGCGATCTCCGCTTCCGTATCCTTGATTGTTACCTCCAGCTGTTTGAACGGCTCCGCGAAGAATGAATGAACATCCTGCTGCAGGGATTTTTCAAATAGATCAAACTGAAGGAAGAACTTCTGGACAACGGATTCCGTTATATCCTGATAGTCTTCGTTCTCCAAATAACGCTTGTACTGATTGTATAATAATGACTTATTCTGCGGCAGTACCCCAAGAAGCTTTCCTGCGCTTTTCAGAAGGAACTGAGCCGGTTTAAACCGTAAAAGGATATTCTCCTTGTCGATCTGTGCCCTCGTTCCCATTCTGCTGACGTCTCTGCGCCAATCATCCACCACTTGGAAATCGCACTGTAGAACGACTTTATCTTTCCCGAATAGTCCGTTGAACGTTTCACTCATTTCATTCAAGTAGTCCTGGCTGTCCTGCAGCTCCTGTTTTGAAAAGGCAAGCCATTCCTCAAGAGACGTGACGTAACGAGGCATGAGGTCATCCTGGATGTACTCCTGAATCCTTGTGTTCATCGCATCATTTAATTCCGTATGGATTTGTTTGAAATCACTTTCTTCGCTGATCAATTCCGAGCAGCCGCTGAGGATGGCAGGGATTTTCTCAGAGATTTCTTTCTTCATGGATTCCTTCTTCTGATGGAAGGAATCCTTGATGATGGAAACTTTATCGCTCTGCATGTCTCCCAAGTAGTTCTCAAATCCATTTAGACGTGTGTGTATGTCCTCATTTTTCTCAATACTCTCTTTCAACTCTTTTTCATGATTCTTCCGTTTGGAGTATAGATCCCCCAACGTTTTTCTCACTAAATAAAATAATTTGCTTCCACGCTCTCCCTTAAGGGCACCGGTCTTCACCTGATAATGATCCCGGAGGAACGTCTCCACATCTTTGCGCTGAAGATGAACGGCTTCGAGGGACGAATAAGGCAGCACCTCTGCATCCGGGAACCATTCACGTGCTTTGTTACGTGCAGACTCAATGATTTCTTCCGTTCTCTCTGTGTGGGATACTTTATCCATCTTATTTAATAAGAAATGTACGTTCACAGGCTGTCCGATTTCCGCTAATTTCCGTAAGGTCTGACGGTCTTCTGCATTGAACGGGGCATCGGCATTCAGGACATACAATAACCCGTCGGCTGCAGGATAAAAGGCAGTCAGATCGTCAAGCTTCCTCTTACCCGTCTGAACATCGATGAGGGCCGTTCCATTTTTCTTCAAGAACTCTGATGGAAGCTTATACTCCACAAAGGCTTCCCGCTGCATCAACTCTTCGAAGTCTGCGATGCTTTCCACATGGTGGACCCCTTGGTCGTGAATCTCCTTCACTTCCACCTGCTGATCATGATAGCTGTAGATGATTGTTGAATCTTCCGCTTCTCCCACACTTTCACCCAGGACGGATTGGACGAAGGAAGACTTTCCACTTGATGCACTGCCTGCAATCAATAGATGATGTTCACTCAGATCCATCAACTGTTCTGCGATCCATTGGGTTTTATACCCGACAGGTGCGTCATTCCGTTCCGCCCACTGAATGATTTTATTCAAGAACAGGATGATGTCATCAAACCTGGCCTGATAGGAATTCTCCTCTAACAGGATCATTTCCGCTTCTTCCGTCACCATTGGTTCGATGCTGTAGGAGAAGACATCATTCCAGGCCAAAACAGCTGCTGCCGGAAATAGCGGCGCATGATCCCTGCTCACCTTCAACCAATTCGTCAGCATACTCGGCATGAAGCCTTCAAGGTCTTTCACAAGGTAGTCACCTTCTAGGAAGCCGATATATGCCTCTTTAAAGTGGGAAAGGATTTCCTGCCAGGATTCGTTCGGAAGGATCTCCACATATTCAAAGATCGTGTTCACCGTCAGCATCCATTCGATATGGGCAGCCGAGTGGCTTCTGTAACTTGCCCAGAGAGCAGATACGAGATCCTTGAATGGTTTACGGTCTTTTTCGTACACTGCGATCAACAGATCATAGAAATAATCCGGAGCAAATGACCTTGTGTACCCTTGATCACCATACTCTCTCAAAGTCATGAACCATGCAGGTTCCCTCGTTCTGATCGATTCTTTCACCGCCAGTTCCACCGCTTTATTCCAGTCACCCTGCTCCTCATAAAAAGACCTTGCAAGTTCCGTGACATTTGGATAATCCGGTTCGATCGATAGAGCTTTCTCGATCGTGTGATAAGCGGATTGGATCTTGTTCCTCTCGATGTAAAGGGAGAATAACTGCAGGGACACTTCCATGGTTAAAATCATACTATCGGTTTGGATGGCTGTGTATACATCCTCAGCCGATGACAGCATCCCAAGCTCATAGTAAGAATCCGCAATGTTCTTCTTAGCCCATGGTTCCATTTCGTTCAGGATACTTTCCCATTTGAAGATAGCCGCTTCATAGTCCCTGCTATGAAAATAAACCTCCCCTTGGGCATAGCGGATGTATGTTAAATCATACGGTTCATTTTGCTGTTCTTCGACAAATGCTCCTCCAAGTACTTCTATTGGATGACGGTTCGTGTCCTGATCTACTAAAAAAGTTCGATAAAATGACTTCTCCATCAGTAATTTTTCTTCTGTCATAATGTCCTCCGTTATATGTGGGCCCCCTAGCCGGAAACCTCACAGACTTGTCTATTTCTCTCATTCTAACAGAATTTCCTTGGGATAAAATTTCATTTCCTTTTCATTTTTCGATTGATACTTTCTGCCGTGATTCAATGGAATCACTTCCATTACAGAAGAAAGGACTATCCGATACGAAAGGCTTTGATGCCCTTTCAAAACAGATAGTCCTTTATACTTACCACTATTATTCTCCCATCAAACTATGCGGAAGTCTGATGGACAAGCTTTTTTTGTTTTCTTCCTTCAAGAATCGCCACTACGAGGGCAATGAGTAAGAACAGGCTGGAAATCTGGAATAGTACACCCGTCTCGACATACTGAGCCAGCACGCCGAATACCAGGCCGCTCAACCCGATACCAAGATCGATGGAAGAGAAGAACATACCGTTCGCCACTCCACGCCTATGATCCGGCGTCATGGACAATGTCCAGGATTGAAGGGTTGGAATGAGTGAGCCGAATCCAATTCCGAAAAGAAGACCGGCTACGACGATCAGTAAATCGGAATGAGCGAAAGACAGTGCCCACATGCCGATAAACGTCACAACGATACAGAATAGCACAAGTCCCTTTGGTCCCCGTTCATCAAACCACTTTCCTGCAATCGGTCTTGAAAGGGACGCCATGATCGCATTACATAAGTAGAACAGGAAGATATGCTGTATTCCACGTTCTTCCCCGAAGATGACGATGAATGTTACGATCGATCCATATCCAAATGTGACCATGATTGTAATGAAAGCAGGGAACCAGCTGGATTTTTCGACTAAAGAACCAAGGTAGGAAAACTTCAAGTCTTCTTTCTTCGTTTCGATGACCACATTAGGCGTTTGATAATGAACGATCCCCAATAGGAAGATCGCGATGACACCCAGTACACTTGATGTGATGATCAGATTCGTGAAGGTCGTCACCTGGAATAAATAGATTCCGAGACTCGGAGCGATGATCATTCCGATCGTAATCGACAAACCGTAGTACCCCATCCCTTCTCCTAAACGGGATTTAGGCACTACATCGACGGCTGCCGTCCCATTAACCGTCGTCGACCAGCCCCATGCGAGTCCGTGTACAAAACGGAATAAAAGGAAGATGAACACCACACTCGACAATGGATAAATCACCGTAATTGCGAGTAACGAAATCACCCCTATCAAGACAAGGGGCTTCCTGTCCCTGTATTCCAACATAAATCCAATGAACGGCCGGCTTAACACAGCCCCGATTGAAAACAGCGTCGTCACCAGTCCAATCTCAAGCCCCGAAGCCCCAATCGACTTAATATAAGGAGGGAGCGTCGGAATCAACATCTGAAACGACATAAACACAAACAAATTCCCCACCATCAACATAATAAAAGACCTCGTCCATAAAGGATCCTTCACCTTCATAAAAAAACCTCCCTTCCCATCTATCAAACCCCACCAGCAGATGGGGATATTATTTCGGATTACTAAATAATAGCACATAAACCACAATTGCGATACGAAATAAAACAACGGAAATGTGTAAGTTTTTAACAGAATGCAAATAGTAACAACGAGACTACATTCATTATTATAGAGAAAATAATTCTTAACTGGTTTTTGGCTTATTCCGGGGATAGAGGGACAACCGACAGGAGAAAATTCATTTTATCCTGTCGGTTGTCCCTCTATCCCCGGCCTTTCAGCGTAAGCTGAAAGGCGAGTGAAACGAACGTTTCACTCGAATAAGCCAAAAAACTCCTTCACTATCATTAGGTGCAAAGTCTTAATCTTTCTTATTCACACAGCTATTTCCCATACTTTTATTGAAAACACAAAGAATTATACTATAATAACAACATGGCCAAACTTTCTGAATAATCTTATTTACTCGGCCACTCATACATATTTACTTTTTAATCCCTATAAAAATACAATCATGAATGGAGGTCATTCTTTGAATTATACGTTACGCCCATTAGGCGACCACGCCATCGTCATCCAATTAGGCAGCTCGATTCAGCAAGAAACCCACGATCTGGTGAAAGCGGTAACAAACATAATCGAAACCCACTCATTCGACTGGCTGGTAGAATATATCCCTGCCTTCACAACCGTCACACTCTATTACGATCCAATCAAAATCACCGAATCTCACAAACCCTTTCAAAACACGCTTCCATATAAGGTCGTCTGTTCTGAAATCGAACACATGCTTTCAACCCTGAAAACCGAAGAGAAAGAAGAAGCAAGAATCATCGACATCCCCGTATGCTACGGTGGAGAATTCGGGCCTGATCTTGAAGAAGTAGCCAACCATCATCAACTATCCACTGAAGAAGTCATCACGAAACATAGTAACGGTGACTATCTCGTATACATGATTGGCTTCGCACCCGGATTCCCTTACATCGGCGGCATGTCCCCGGATATCGCGACGCCTAGAAGAAAATCCCCACGCCTGAAAATACCGGCAGGCTCAGTTGGAATAGCAGGGGAACAAACAGGGGTATACCCCATCGAAACACCCGGTGGATGGCAGCTGATCGGCCGAACACCCATAAAACTGTTTCAACCTGATAATGCCGATTCACCAAGCTTACTGAAAGCCGGGGACCGAATCCGCTTCACACCGATTTCACTTGAAGAATATAAAGCATTGGAGGAGGAACAATGATTAATGTCATCAAACCCGGCCTCCTGACAACCATCCAGGATTTAGGAAGGTACGGATATCAAAAGTACGGTGTCCTCGTGAGCGGGAGCATGGATCCCCTCGCCCACAAAATCGCAAACCTTCTCGTCGGCAACGAAGTGGACGAGGCAACCCTTGAAATCACCCTCATGGGACCCGTCCTTGAATTTAAGGAAACCTCCCTTATCTCGATATGCGGGGGAGACCTTTCTCCGACCATTGACGGGAAGCCCGTTCCTTTAAGGAGATCCCTATTGATCAAAGCCGGGAGCATCCTGAAGTTTGGGGCATGTACGAATGGCTGCCGCAGTTACCTTGCGATTGCAGGAGGTTGTCATGTCGAGAAAGTAATGAACAGCAGGTCCACATATGTAAGAGCTGGAATTGGAGGGTTCAATGGTCGTCCCCTTCAAGCTGGAGATTCGTTGGAATCAGGGCCGATCAACAAAGAATCAGCCAATATGATCGACTATCTACTTCCCTATGTGGAGAAGAGTGACTTCACGGAAATCGACTGGTCGATTTCATCCGAATTCATTTCATCCTATCATCAGAAGAAAGTCATTCGGGTGATTCCTGGAACGGAGTACGATTTATTTTCCGAAGAGAGCCGCGAGCAGTTTTTCAAGCAGCCATTTAAAGTATCGTCCCAATCAGACCGGATGGGCTACCGCCTTGAAGGTCCGTCCCTCCATCTTGATGAGGAGTTCGATATGATTTCAGAAGCGGTGGTGTTTGGAACGATTCAGGTTCCGTCGAATGGTCAGCCGATCATTCTGTTGGCCGACCGGCAAACGACGGGGGGTTATCCTAGAATCGGGTACATTGCATCCGTGGATCTTCCCCTCATTGCTCAAACAAAGCCTGGAGAAAACATTACATTCACCATGATCTCCCATGAAAAGGCTCAGGAGCTATACATAGATCGCGAGCGACAATTAAACCATTTAAAGCAAGGAATCGCCTTGAAATTTAACTCTTAGTTCACAACAAAGGAGAGAACCCCTTGAAGAAAAAATCGAATTTCAGCCTATTACTGGGAGCAGCGTTCCTGATGGCGACCTCCGCCATCGGGCCGGGCTTCCTGACTCAAACAACCGTCTTTACGGAAAAGCTTGCCGCAAGCTTTGGTTTCGTCATTTTAATTTCCATCCTGATCGATATTGGCGCCCAGCTGAATATTTGGCGCATCATCGCCATTTCCGAAAAAAGGGCTCAGGATATCGCAAATGATGTCCTTCCCGGATTAGGGTATTTCCTCGCCATCCTCATCGTGGCAGGGGGCCTTGCCTTTAACATCGGAAATATCGCCGGAGCGGGGCTCGGTACGAATGTCCTCTTTGGCATCTCCCCAGAAATGGGAGCTTTATTCAGCGGAATTGTCGCTGTCGGGATCTTCCTGGTAAAGGAAGCCGGCAGATTAATGGACAAATTCGCTCAAATCCTGGGATTATTAATGATCATCCTTACGGTATATGTCATGTTCACAGCGAATCCACCTGTCGGCGAAGCCGTAACGAAAACATTCGCTCCCGACACCATCGATTTTCTCGCCATCATCACCCTGGTCGGCGGGACCGTCGGTGGATACATCACCTTCGCCGGGGGGCATCGATTATTGGAGGCTGGGATAACAGGGAAAAAAGCCCTTCCTGAAATCACCAAAAGCTCCGTATCAGCCATCGGGATCGCGTCCATCATGCGGATCTTTCTATTCCTTGCCGCGTTAGGGATTGTCGCTCAAGGCTTTACTTTAGACCCTAAGAATCCACCTGCGTCTGTATTCCAGCTGGCTGCCGGTGATATCGGGTACAAGATGTTTGGAATCGTCATGTGGTCTGCCGCTGTTTCATCCGTTGTCGGGGCAGCCTATACATCGGTATCCTTCATCCGTACATTCAGCCCGCTCCTTGAGAAATATCATAAGTGGCTGATCGTCGGTTTCATTACAATCTCAACCCTTGTTTTCGTGATTGTCGGTAAACCCGTTGCCATCTTGATCCTGGTCGGGTCCCTCAATGGATTGATCCTGCCGATCGCACTCGGTGTCATGCTGATTGCCGCACATAAAGCAAAAATCGTCGGTGACTACAAGCACCCGATCTGGATGACCGTATTCGGCGTGCTGATCGTCGTGGCCATGTCTTATATGGGTGTATACTCGTTGATTCAGGGCATCCCTCAATTGTTTAGTTAAGGGAAAAAGGAAAGACCTCAGATCCCTTTCTTGGGACCTGAGGTCTTTTTGTGTGTGCTGATTTATTTCTGAATGATATTCTTCACCCGGCCGACCTGCCCATCTGCTAATCGGACTTTGATGCCGTGTGGGTGATTCGGGGAATTCGTTAAAATATCTTTCACCATCCCCCGAGTCAGTTTATCTGTGCGCTGGTCTTTTTTCAGGACGATGTCCACTTCAAGACCCGGTTTGATATTGGAACGCTGTTGTCCGTTCATTGTATTCTCCATTTCTTAAGAAAATTTCTGGACTCGTCCAGGGCTAGTCTTCATCCTTCACATCGACATCCTCAGGAATCGGTTCACTTAAATATTCAGCAAGCTGCCGCTTCATTTTTTCCATTTGCTCGAGATGCTGATTGAATTGATCCCGGTATAGTAAATACTGTTCTCCATCGTGGACTGCCCGAATCTTCCTCTGTTGAACAAGGCTTTCAATATACGATTCGGGGAGGGACAGATATTCGGCTGTTTCTTTAATGGTGAGATACATAAACTTCTTCCTCACTTTTCTTGGCTTATACCAGTTCGAATGACTATTTTCTATCATACTTTACCTTAAAACTTTTTTCAAAACTTGCCACCATCATTCTTCCATACCAATATACCATTTTTGGTATGGAAGAATCATGCTATCAGCCATTTTCTTCATTGAAAATAGCGTGGAGGTGCAGCTTTCTTTCAGAATTGATGACCGCACGCTTCTTATAGTGCCAGTAATCAGGTTGAAATTGAAATAATCGTTCTATATTATCAGGCAATGTTCGGTGGTAACCGCTCCTATTTGTAAAATGCCGGGACAACCGCTTTTTAGAAGCAAGGGTAAACCCCCAATCCCCGAATGAAGGTATAATCGTGTGATACTGCTCTGTATAAAATCCCGCCCTCTCAAATGTCAACCCAATGCTCCAAAATACTGTGGGTGCTGCGTCCAGCGCATTGGATTGGCATACGATCAGCCCATCATCACTTAATGCATTGTATAGCTTCTCAAACAATTCGACAGTATATAACCCGGCAAGCAGCTCATTTGATGGGTCGGGAAAATCAATCACGATCAAATCATACACTTTCCGATTGCTCTTCACGAATATCTTAGCGTCTTTTATAAAGGTGTTCACCCTCTCATCATAAAAGGACCGGTCATTTAAAGCCATTAGGTCTTGATTATGTTTAGCAAGCTCCACCACCTTGGAGTCAATGTCTACAAGATCCACAGACTTGACCTCCTGATATTTGAGGATTTCCCTTAAAGCAAGCCCATCTCCCCCTCCTAACACCAATACCTTTTGGATACTTCCCTTTAAAGAGAAGGGAACATGGATGAATGCCTCATGATAAATGCGCTCATCCACTGAACTGAATTGCAATTGTCCATTTAAATACAACCTAACATCCTCTTTAGATACCATGTGAATATCCTGAAATTCACTTTGCCCTTGATAAAGATTGGTATGTTCACCTGCCAGGATCTCCTTTAAACCAACCCGGTCCCATTCATCACCGGAGGAACCCGATTCAGGATCATGATCTCGTTTAATTTTCTCCCCACACCTGATGGGGTTGATTTGACCAGCAAGCCAAGGCTCATCTTTTCTTTTCCTCACCATAGTTTCCTCCCTACCCAGAAAAATTCTCTGTCAAAATAGTCTATTACCCTTTCACTCTATACGTTCAATTAAACGCAAATCTGTGAATAATTAAGGAATTCACCCAGTTGCCTACTCGACACTCTCCAGTACATGACACCTGCCCTGTTGGGAAAACATCACCTTAGTGATACGGTGGATTTTTGAACACGAATGATAGATAGCCGGTCCAACTGGATGAGAGTGAACATAGTCTGATAGCAGATACATTTTTTGAGGAAGGAGGAGTAGTAATGGAGTATAGTTCATCTGGCACACATATCATCGCCGATCTATGGGGAGTGGAATTTACAAAATTAAATGATCCCGTCTTTTTAGAAGAACATTTGGTGCTGGCTGCTAAGAATATTGGAGCGACCATTCTTTCTTGTGACAAAAAATCCTTCGAACCCTACGGAGCCACCGTCTTCATCGTTTTATCCGAAAGTCACCTTTCCATACACACCTATCCCGAAAAAGGTTTCGCCGCCATAGATGGATATACATGCGGAGAATCCATTGATCCAATGGATGCGATCCTTTATTTAATTTCCGTTTTACATCCTCATAAACAGGAACTTGTCAAACTGACTAGAGGAAAAGGGAAATTAGAGGTAACGAAGATTCCATAAGGAAGGAGGAAAAAATGTGACAAATGCCAATACCGTTGTAACGCTTCTCGGGAGTGCAGGTGGTGTCGGAAAATCCATCCTATCCATTCTTAATAAATCCGCTAAGGATAAGAACGATCCCCTCCACTATATCATCCGAGAGGCCGTGATATATTTAATTGATTACAACCAAAAGGAAGAAGACTATTACTCTTCTCTATTCCCCAATCTATACGATCAATTCCGTATACTAAGCTTTGATCTACACGACATCCCCCTCTTCCGGAGTCATTTAAAGAATACCAAAACCACAATAGTACTGGATGTTTCATGGGCCGACACAGTAGAGATGCTTAATTGTTGCAATGAATTTGGTGTTCAATATGTGAACACCGCCTTAGAAAATAAAATGGTAGACGATCACGAGGAAGATTATGAAGGATTCCCGTTGATGGAACGTCTCCGCATTTTTGAAAAGAACAAGCCTGCCTATACTAACATGAAAGGGATTGTATGCTCTGGGATGAATCCCGGAGTTGTACAATGGATGGCCATTGAAAGGATGAAAGACTCAGAAGATCTTCCCCTTGCATGCTACATTGTGGAGCATGATACCTCTTTCTTTAAAGACCCGTCCTTTGCAAAAGATCAATGTGTCTATACCACTTGGTCCCCTGAATGCTTCCTGGATGAAGCCATCCTGAGCTATCCGATGATGATGAAAGAGAAGACACCTCTCTTTCTTTATGAGAATGTATATGATTTGGAATTCAAAGTGACCCTTGGCGAAGTAACATTTAACGGGTGCCTGATGCCTCATGAAGAAGTGTACACATTATGCAGAATGTTCAATATGGAAGGAGGTTTTCTATACAAGGTAAACGAACATACCACTTCGCTCATCCGTGATAATTTGGACGATGTCGACAAAATTTGGGAGTACCCTATGGAGACTCTCGATCCGAACGAACATGCTTTAACAGGAAAGGATTTAGTGGGAGTACTTCTCGTTTACAAGGACAAGGAACTATTTATGTATAATGAATTGAGCAATGACGAAATTTACGAAAACTATCAAACGAACGCTACCTATTTCCAAGTTGCATGCGGAATCTATGCGGCCTTTGCTTCCCTCCTCCTCGACCCCCTTCCAAACGGAGTGAAATATGTGGATGAGCTTTTGATAGAAACAAACAGCCGATACGGGGAGTATGTCCGTTACTATATGAAAGAATTCATCGTGGGGAAGAATCATACCACAGATGGATTATTATTAAATCGCATGAAAAAAATGTAGAGGCTCCCGGCCTCTACATTTTTTATTGTACCAACTCGATCTTCGCAACGGCTTCACAGTGCATCGTCTGTGGAAACATATCGACCGGCTGCACCTCGGTTGTTTTATACCCGCCGTCTTCCAATATCCTAAGGTCACGGGCAAGGGTTGCCGGGTTGCAGGATACATAGACGACGCGCTTCGGCTTCATGGCAAGGATTGTGTTCAGAAGTGCTTCATCACAGCCCTTTCGCGGTGGATCGACGACAAGGACATCCGCTTTGATCCCTTCCTTATACCAATCGGGGATGACGACTTCCGCAGGTCCCGCTTTAAATTCCACATTCTCCATACCATTTAACCCGGCATTTTGCTTCGCATCTTCAATCGCCTGTGGAACGATTTCCACCCCATATACCTTCTTCGCCTTTTGAGCGAGGAATAAAGAGATCGTCCCAATTCCGCAATACGCATCGATGACCGTTTCTTCTCCCTGCAAATCGGCATACTCCAACGCTTTATCATAAAGCACTTTCGTCTGCTCCGGGTTCACCTGATAGAAAGATCTTGCTGAGATCGCGAACTTCACATCACCGATATAATCGTGGATCACTTCTTCTCCCCAGAGGACGCGGGTTTTATCGCCCATGATCACGTTTGTTCGTTTAGGGTTCACGTTATGAACGACCGATTTCAAACCTTCTATATTTTCGATAAGTGCTTCGACTATCTCCTTCTTATGCGGAAGCTCAGGCGTCCGCGTGACCAGTACCACCATCACTTCACCCGTCGTATACGCCGTCCGGGTCATAATATGGCGGAGGGTTCCTTTATGATTCTTCTCATCATAGGGACGGACCTCCAACTTTTCACATATATCCTTCACATGCTGGATCACTTCATCATTTTTTTCATATTGAATGATGCATTTGTCCATGTCGATGATTTCATGGCTGCGCTTCTGATAGAACCCCGCTACAAACCGTCCGTCTTTCTCCCCTACAGGAACCTGGGCTTTGTTGCGGTAGCGCCATGGTTCTTCCATTCCGAGGACCGGGTGCACGCTTAGGTCATGAAGCTTTCCGATACGCTGCATGACGTCCCTTACGTTCTTCTCTTTTGCTTTCAGCTGTCCTTCATACGTCATATGCTGAATCTGGCAGCCTCCGCATTCCCTGTAAATCGGACATGGAGGTTCCTGACGAAAGGGACTTTCTTTCGTACGTTCTGCCATTCGGCCGAACCCGTAGCCTTTACTTGTTTTCACGACTTTGACCCGGCCTTCTTCCCCGGGCAGGGCATTGGGGACGAATAAAGGGTATCCGTCGACCTTGGTGACTCCATTTCCGTCATGTGTCAAATCTTCAAATACGGCTTCATCTATATAATCATTTTTTTGAACGGGTGCTTTTTTACTCACGTATATCTTCCTTTACGAATTCCTTTTTAAGACTCTACTGATTGTACCATAAATGGAGGATGAGAATGAAATGGATGGAGGTCCGTCCCTCTCTATGAAAAAAAAGCATCGGCGGTCCGATGCTTTTTACGCTCAGGATGAGGCGGGTTCTTCCCCGTCGGCGGCATGGATGGACTCGATTGCCTGTTTCAGATAAAGCTTGAAGGCTTCACCCTTTTCGACACGGGTCTCTTCGAGGGATTCTATCATGCACTTGAAATTATCGATGAGATGATCGGATTTCATGCCCCTGCTCACAAGCACCCTGTTCAGCCAGAAGGCATAATCGGAAAACACCTTCGATTCGCCTACATCGGCAGCAGACTCAAGATAATTGAAATGATGAATATTATCTTCATAGCATTTCTTCCGGCCGGCTTCACCGTACTTTTCATCCAATTCCGGATATCGATCGTATAGTTTCACAACGGCTTCATCTATGACATGTTTATACTTATTTTCCATCAGTATGCCACCACTTTATACCGGTCAATGGACGGGATGATGGATGCCAATTCCTGATCCGGGTATTTCTTTTCCAGATCATGAATCCGCTTATAGTCTTCACTCTGTACCCATTTCATGAAGTCGTCTTTCGTATCCCACTCCATATGGACGGTGATCTCTCCCGGCTTTTTCTCATTTTGCAGCAGGAGAAACCGTTGAAATCCTTTTGCTTCGTCTACCAGACCTGAACGGGAATGATAGATTGAAATGACTTCCTCTGCCTTCTCATCAGGCACTACAAATGTTGAATGTACGATATACATATAATTCACCCTTCTCAGTGGCACATGATCAGACATGCTTTTTATTCACTGTAACACAGTCAGGGAGTGCCGGGGTATACAAAATTTAACAGACTTTAAAAGAAGGAAACGCAATGTACATTTTCTTGTTAGGATGTAAAAACTTACCGCGTTTTATCCGATCTCCAAAGGGTACAATGGTATGTGCAACAATTCTAGAAAGAGAAGGTAGATAAATATGAACCCAGACTTCTTAGTAAATCTTATCCTTGTAGGGAATGTTTTTCTTGGAGTGTTATTCGCTCTCAAGTCAAGAAGGTGGTGGCTACCCTATATACTGATCGGACTCACCTTTTTAACCTTGACCTTTGGATTCGGGATATCCCTTTTGCTGAATAAAGAATCGATCCTTGCCTATTTATTTGTGTTCGTCGTCGGGCAATTGATATGGGTCTTTGCCTTTGTGATTGTCGCCCATCTATTGTCCTGGATCGTCCGGAAGGTTCCTTTCCGTCATAAACAGCAGATCGGATGGGGCTTTTTGATCGGATTCCCATTGACGTTTTCAGTTTTTTTGTTCGTTAACTAGATAATCATCATAAAAAAAAGGAATGCCGTAACCCCAACGGCATTCCTTTTTATCATTCTGCTTTATCTTCCGGCCGGATCTTATCAAGTGGGACGAAGACTTGCAGATGACGGTACAGGTTCTCGAATTCGGCTGGAAGGACCCCTCCAAGCTCGCCGTCCACATTCAGCTGCACCTTTTCTTTCGCCTTGATCTTGATCCGATTCGCTTGTGTGTAAATGACGTTCGGATCGTTCACATGCTCTCCACGTACTGCCAGGGATGCAATGCGGATAAATTCTGCCAGATTCGTCTTCTTCAGAATCAGGAGTGAAAATAAACCGTCATTGATCGAAGCATCTGGAGCCAGTTTCTCAAAGCCGCCGACCGAATTGGTCAATCCGATGAGGAAAAGCATCGCTTGTCCCTCAAACAGCTTTCCATCATATTCGATCGATACATCCGTCGGTTTAATGGAAGGAAGCATTTCAATGCCCTTCAGATAATAAGCAAGCTGCCCCATCATGGTTTTAAGCTTACTCGGTACTTCATAGGTCAATTCCGTGATTCTTCCCCCACCGGCGATATTGATGAAATAGCGGTCATTCATGCGTCCGATATCGACTGGGATCGTTTCACCCTTCGTAATCACATCAATGGCCGAGCTGATATCCTTTGGAATGTGCAGGGCGCGGGCGAAGTCATTCGTTGTCCCCATCGGAACAATCCCAAGTTTCGGCCGGTAGTCCTGTTCTGCTAATCCGTTGACGACTTCATTTAACGTACCGTCTCCACCTGCAGCGACGACGATATCATATTTGCGTTCAACAGCGATTCGTGCCGCTTCGGTCGCATCCCCTTCACAAATGGTGGCGTGAACAGATGTTTCATATCCGGCCTGCTCCAATTTGATTAATACTTCAGCGAGGTGTTTTTTAAAAAGCTCCCGCCCCGAAGTCGGATTGTATATAATTCTTGCTCGTTTCATACCCATCATCCTAATCTGTATTGATTCAAAAACTCGTCCATGTATATACCATCTTTTAACATCATATACCAATTTAATTTATTCATGCAAAATATGTTCAAAAGGCAGGATTTTTCAAATCGTCCACCGGTCAATATCATAACTCTTTTCATAGGAAAAATCTAATGAAATATGAAATTTCCCACGCCTGAAGGGGGCCGGTTCCATGATTGTCAGAAAGAATTCATAAATGGGGGACTCTCACTAGAAGTGAATCAATAAAAATAACCGTCCAGAATATCACCCTGATATTCTGGACGGTTATGGGAATAGATGTATGTTCCGTTTTTGCAAAAATCGGATGGATTCTTCCAGGGACTTCATATCAAAATGATAGACTTCACCAATGATGTCTTTCCACTTACCCAGATCCTTCATTTGATACTCTCGGATATTTCGGTAGGTCATGACCTTCAACGTCCGGTTTCGGAGGAAATAGCACTGATTCCCCTGGAAGCGGACGGCCGTGATTCTTCTCATGGTGATGTTGTCATCGGAATCCAGATAGGATGCCTGAATATCCGTCTCCAAATCTTCTTCTTCAAGCGGTATCCACTCGATGGTCTTTTTCACAAACGTCTTCCCGTTTGAACGCCGATCGACTTCGAACTCCCGGATGTCCTTCTGGGTAAAAATGATTTCTTCCCCAAAGCCGTGAAGAAGATGCTTCTGTCTCGCCTCAAGCTCGACAGGCTTCATGATGGGAGAACCATAACCGACATCAACATACAGCTTACGGTTATCAATCGAGATCATCAGTCCCAGGTGTCCCGGGTTCACTCTGACAAATTGACAATGGAAACCTAGTTTTTTTAACAGACTTCCGAAATTAATATTCAGCGTAAAGCATGTTCCTCCCCACCCTTTCAGATGGAGATTTTCTGCAAATGTCTCTAACGAAGGGACGAAGGATCCCCCCTGTGAGAAATAATAAAATTTACTGAACGTCTCATAGGGAATCCGTATTAAATGCTGCTGGATCAAGCGCTGTAAGTAGTTCAACGTAGGAGGCTCTATATCCATATTTAAATAGTTCACATATTTTTTTACTGCTTCCAAACCGATCACTCTTTCTACTTTTTCATCAGGCAGACTGTAAACTGGTGCTGAAGAGTAAACTCTTGGAGGGAATCGTGACGTCTGGATAAGAAGGTATGTAATGATTGCAGTAATCCTTCTTTCTCCGTATCCTCTAAATGAGAGAGCAAGGAAAGGGATCCTACGCGCTCGCACCAGGACTGTATGGTGAAATCGACCATATAGTAAAATGTATAAAAATCTTTGATCGTAAAGTCTGCTTGCTGCCATTCTAACAACCATTCCACGGGAAATCCATTCACTTGATTGCCCGCATCAGCTTTCTCTTCCGGGGTTTCACCGATATATTCATGTAAAAACGTCATCGTATCCTTCACGACTTCCTGATTCGGAAGGAAGCTTGAATCGCTGACAATGAACGTTCCTTTCTCCTTCAGTATCCGCTTCATTTCAAGTATCGCTTTCGGGCGATCGAATAAATGCCAGCTTCTATGACTCATTGTGATATCGTAATAGTGGTCTGGCAGATTCGTTGATTCTGCAGTGCCGGTCAGATAAGGGATCTCGAGGTATTGCCTGCTTTCCAATGCCTTGGCCGTTTTCCTCAGTTCAATGGAAGGTTCGACTCCGATCACTTCGGCTCCACGCTTATGAAGCTTTCTTGTCAAGGCTCCTGTACCTGAACCAATTTCAGCCACTTTCCTTCCTTCCCACACAATTCCCCTTACCTTCAACGTATCAAAAAATTGATGCGGAATATCATCACAAGACGCAGCATAACGGGAGGTCACATTACCAAAATTCACTTCCATTCACTCTCTTCCCCTATCATAATTGATTTTCACTCTGCTGAACGTTACGATTTCATGTCAACTCCATCACAGCCGCCTGCACAAAGAGCCTCCTACATACTACATTCTGTATGCCAAGGGGAAACTCCTGCCGAGGGACGGACCTCGCTTACCTTTATATCGTCATAATTTGTAATCCTTTAATTGATCGGTTACTTTAAGAAATTATCCTATTTCTACTCGCGGTAAACCTTATCGTAAATTATATTTCTATCATTTCAGCGGGGAATTTCATAAAGGAATAGAGGTCCGTCCCTAAAAAAAAACGGTCATCAGAGATGACCGTTTGCTGGGTGGTGTTCTTTAGTTGTTGGCTCCGGCTGCGATCCGCTTTACGTTTTGTTCGGCGGTTTTCGTGAGGTCCGGGGTGAATCCGTTTTTCATCCGCTTGTTTTCTTCGTTGAAGTAGTCTTGGACTTCCTGGTCGAATTCTATTTCAATTAGATCACGAATGTCTGTAATTCTGAGGGCGATCATAATGGATACAAGGTGAGCCACTGTTAAGGATTTCTTCTTGAAATTCACTAGCTCATTGATCGTAGCCACTCTTAATCCTGTTAAGCGGTGAAGATCGCCTTGAGTCAATCCTCGTTCGCGCAGGATTTCTCCCAATTTAATGTGAATTTTATGGGGAAATTTATTTAGCGCTTCTATAACAATTGTATTTGTCTTTTGGTGAATCATGATGCTTCAACTCCTCATCCTATATCATATTAACGTGAATACCCCCATTCGTGAACCGGCAATAAATACCATCCCAACGGGTACTTATGACCATTTCATTTCGAGCATCTACGAAGCATCATAAACCAAATGAAAGAAGACTCCCGGGACGTATCCCGGGAGTCTCCCCCATCTTAATCGTGTTACATCAATACATTTTGAACGAGGCTCGTCTTCAAGCTTTCGTAGACTTCCTGCCAGACCCCTCTATCCTTGATGTATTGAGAGGTCAAGCGCTGGATCATCTCTTTCTGCTTTTCCGGGAACAGTTCATGATCCCTCGGGGGAAGCTTCGCCCGCTCATCATCGACAATTTTTTTCACCATGGGAGCTCTCGGCCCCCACACCAGCTTCTCCTTTCCTTCCTTATCAATAAAAATGAAGATCGGAATGGCCCTCGACGTTCCATTGGTCAGATATTGATCCATCAGTTCAAGATTTTCGTCCCTCATAATCATGCGAACGTCCAGATTGGCCGCCTCCGCAACAGTAAGAAGGATCGGGATGTTCAGCATGGCGTCACCGCACCAATCCTCCGTAATGGCAATCACCCGTAAAGATTGCTCTCCCAGTTGATTCAACACCTCTACGTCTTCTCTCGGAATCTTAAAGCCCTTTCGGACGGCTTCTGTATTTTCTTTATGAACACTCATATTTTCTATGTATTCTTCCGGTGTCATTCCTTTATCAAACCATTGTTCCAAGTTCATTCTTTTTCCTCCTCCAGTGGTTCACACCTGTGAATCACTGTGTTCTTTTCTTGGAAATTCTCTCTCTAGCATAGGCATGTTTCTCGTAATCTACAAGTGAAAATCATATAGAATTCAATCAAAATTTCAATTGTACGATTATGCCTGTAGGAATATAATATAAGAAAAGCAACTTCGTGAACAGGTTCGAATGAACTGCCCCTGACGAAACTCTTCCATGAAAAAAGGAATAGCTGCGTTACGCTACTCCTAAACCTATATTCCAGAGGGAGGGGAAATAGGTAGGTATGGAAAGAGGCATCTCTTTCTCGCCTCTTTCCCTGACAGAAAAAAAAGCTGACTCAATTGTCAGTTTCATCCTCTCATTTTTTGGTTACATTAAATGGATATAGGACGACGCTTTCCATTGAACCATCTTATACATCCTGTGATTTCTCAATTATTTTTGTCACTTTATTGTAGTAGTAGTCCAGCTCGACTAGGCTATCTGCCTCCTTCAGCCTCTTTAAATAGTGGCTCGCTTTTTCATAATCTTCTGGTGGCAGTTCAACCTTGATTCTTTTTTTCTTCCACTTCGCCAACAGGTTTCACCTCATTATGATTTGGAGATCCTCCCTTAGAGGTCGGTTCGAGCTGATAATGAGATAGCTCTTGAATATAGGATGCTTTGGTCGCTGCTAAATTTTGTTCGATTTTTCGTGTGATGACGGAACTTCCCCCGATTCCTGATAATAAACTGATATAGATCACATACCAGATCGGGACTGTATCAACCACCGGTAACACGGACAGATACCCTGCCAGAACGCCTATGATAATATCCTTCGTTGAGCCAAAAAGATAATGTTTCTCACCCTGGTCATCAATAAATTTTCGCGGAAAAGTGAAATGACCGTTTTTGAAAACCAGAATATGTCCTAAGCCCCCAATACCACCCATCAACATTGGCAACAAGATCACTTCGAATAAGGACATTCTATCCACCCTCTGGAATCATTTACTATTATTATATATTATTTACAGAAAATTCAGAATAGATAATTGGACGCAATTTTGTCCACTAAAGGAGCGCCATTATGCGAAAAATTGTGATGAAAGTCTCGTCAATCGACAAACTTCGATTTCAAAACTATATGATGCAGCTAAAAAGGGCTGAATCGAAAGTAGAAGCCGATACGTATTACCGATTAGCCAAACAGATTCTGGAGAAGGCGAAAAGGAAGCAAATGTGATGATTCCTCACTGTACTTCCTTGTAAAAATACAAAAAAAGAAGAGCCATGACAGCCCTTCTCTCCTCGCTACCTGTTTAGTTGACGCCTACCGCACTATACGCAGCATTCACACTTGCCACTTCAGCACTTCCTGCACCATATAAATCCGTTGCTGACTGAACCGCCGCCGAACGCAGCTGGCTGTAGTTTGATGATGGTGTCAAGTATTGAGTCAGGGCACGATAATAGATCTTACCGGTCTTGGCCGTTCCGATTCCCGTCACCTTCACCCCATAGTGTGTACCACCTTGACTTAACAAGTAAGCCGCCTTATTTCCGATTCCGCTGTTGATATGAACTCCGCCGTTATCCTGCGTTCCTGTGTATCTTACTGAATAATGGTCGGGATCACCGTATTTCGCCGGATCAGACATGGAACGAAGAGCATCCCCACTCTTATTTGGTGTGTAAATATCTTCTCCGATCTCCCAATCCGGATTGTTATTTGCGTCATACTCTACCAATGTTCCAAAAATATCGGACATGGATTCATTGATGGCCCCTGATTCATTTTGATAGATGAGATCGGCTGTCGTATCCGTCACGGCATGTGTCAGCTCATGGGCAATGACATCAAGTCCTCCGGATAATGATACAAACGTTGATCCATCTCCATCACCGTATACCATCTGCTGACCATTCCAAAATGCGTTATTATAGTTTCTACCGTAATGGACAGTCGATTTCAAGGCTGCTCCATTTCCGTCATAGCTATTTCGGTTATGAGTATTCTTGTAATAATCATACGTCGTTCCTGCATAATAATGTGCATCTACTGCAGCTGCGTCGTAACTTGCGTTGAATAGATTATCGCTGTCTGCCCACAGTGAGCCGGGAAGACGGGTACGGTTTGATCCATCATAAGTGAAGATACCATTCCCTCTCGTGCGATCTTGTAAGTAATAAGTAGATGAAGAAAGGTACGTATTCAGTGATTTGGTATCACCCAACACTCCTTTACCGGAGCCGACCGTGTCCGTTCCTCCGGTTGCACCTCCACCGCCGCCTGGCTTACCGGCTCCTTTACCTGCTTCATGAATTTCATTCACCTTGGCAAGGATATCGCCTGTGACAGCATCCACGAAATAATTCCAGTTCCCAGGCTCTGGTGCCAGAAAATTATAGTTTACGAGATAGGCATAATGTGCTTCTCCATCTTTCACATAAATCACTGATTCGGATTTAGGGGCGTATTCGTAATCAGGCTGGCTGCCCACTGCCTTAACCAGATCCTTTTCAGCTGATGAAACGGCTTCTTTTTTAGATAGTTTCTTCGTTTGTTTCAGGTTTTGTTTCTCATCCAGGTTCGCTGCAGGTATTCCCGATAACGCTGTGAGAACTCCTTCTTTATTTACGTGAGCAGTCAGAACAGATCCATAAACCGGAGTTCCCTTATACACCTGCTGGATGCGAAGGTATGTAAATCCTAAATCATCTTTCTGCTTTTCTACTACTTTGAATGATAATTTTGAATCACCTTTAAACTTGAACGTCTTTTGTTTGTCTGTTAAATAATCAAATACTACAGTTTCCGGAGCCTTTGAAGATGCCTTTGTTAATTGACCCGAAATAAATTGCGGAGTCCCCATCTGTGAATTGAAATTCACTTTCTCACTGACACTTGAAGCCCCAAACGCTTCTTGTGTCAATACCGGACTCATCATTAATCCTGCTGTTAATCCTAATGCAACGACTTTTTTCTTCAATTACAACACCCCTTTGAAAGAATTTTCAAACTATTTAAAACATTAGATATACTATAATACAAGCCTCCAACATGACGAACGAGCCAAAAGACCTAACATTCACATTTTCCAACCCCGGGTTAAATGGCCTATGCATAACGGGCAAAAATCACTTAGATCAGGAAAATTTGAACAAAAAGAGGGACGGACCTTGAACTATTTCAAGGTCCGTCCCTCTTCTCCCTCTTCCCCATAGAAAAGCCCCCTGAAAACCAAATGTTTTCGGGGGGCTTCATGAAAAATATTAACGTTTTTGAATTTCTTGAAGTAATAATTTGTTTACAAGCGGCGGGTTGGCCTGGCCTTTTGTCGCTTTCATGATTTGACCGACAAGGAAGCCGATGGCGCGGTCTTTCCCGTTCTTGTAATCTTCGATGGATTGCGGATTCGCATCCAGCGTTTCCGTGACGATCTTGAGTAGTGCACCTTCATCAGAAATTTGAACAAGGCCTTTGTCTTTGACGATCTGCTCAGGATCTCCACCGTTTTCCACTAATTCCTTGAACACTTTCTTCGCGATCTTAGAAGAAATCGTTCCTTTTTCAATCAACTCGATCATGCCTGCGAGTCCTTGAGGAGTCAGCTTAACATCTTCCAGTTCCTTCTGCTGGGCATTCAGGTACGCTGACACCTCACCCATCAGCCAGTTGGAAGCAAGCTTCGCATCTGCACCCGCTTCAACGGTATCTTGGAAGAAATCAGACATTTCCTTCGTCAATGTCAAAACCATGGCATCATACGCAGGTAAGCCCATCTCTTCTACATAGCGCTTTTTACGCTCATCCGGAAGCTCGGGGATCTCTGCACGGATGCGGTCCATCCACTCTTGATCGATGTGGAGGTTCAGTAAATCCGGTTCAGGGAAGTAACGGTAATCATCCGATCCTTCCTTCACGCGCATAAGGATCGTTTTACCCGTCGATTCATCGAAACGGAGGGTTTCCTGCTGGATCATCCCACCTGATAATAGCACCTTTTCCTGACGGACGATTTCGTATTCCAATCCTTTTTTAACAAAGTTAAAAGAGTTCAGGTTTTTAAGCTCGGCTTTCGTTCCGAACTTCTCCTGACCGATTGGGCGGAGGGAAATATTGGCGTCACAACGAAGGGATCCTTCTTCCATCTTACAGTCTGAAACCCCTGTATATTGAATGATCGATTTCAGCTTCTCAAGGTACGCATACGCTTCTTCAGGAGTACGGATATCCGGCTCGGATACGATCTCGATCAGAGGTGTTCCTTGACGGTTATAGTCGACAAGGGAATAGCCGTCACCTGAGTGAGTCAGTTTCCCTGCATCTTCTTCCAGATGAAGACGAGTGATCCCGATGCGTTTCTTCTCACCGTTCACTTCAATCTCGATCCAGCCATTCTCACCGATTGGCTTATCAAATTGAGAAATCTGGTACGCTTTCGGATTATCAGGATAGAAATAGTTTTTACGGTCAAACTTTGTATCCGTGGCGATTTCACAGTTCAATGCGATCGCAGCTTTCATACCGAACTCAATGGCACGTTTGTTAACGACCGGAAGAACACCAGGGTATCCAAGGTCGATCACGTTCGTATTTGTATTCGGCTCCGCTCCGAAATGGTTCGGTGCAGGAGAAAACATCTTACTGTCCGTTTTTAATTCTACGTGGACTTCTAGTCCGATTACTGGTTCAAAGTTCATTGATTTCACCCCTTACAGTTGTGGTCTTTTTGTATGGAAATCTGTAGCCTGCTCGAATGCATGAGCTACGCGATAAATCGTGCTTTCGTCAAAATGCTTCCCGATGATTTGCAGTCCAAGGGGCAGTCCTGTTGAAGAGAATCCACAAGGAACCGAGATTCCCGGCACGCCTGCAAGGTTTACTGGAATCGTTAAAATATCGTTCGCATACATCGTTAATGGATCATCGATCTTTTCACCGATTTTGAAAGCAGGAGTCGGTGTTGTCGGTCCAATAATAACATCGTATTTCGCAAATACATCTTCAAAGTCTTTCTTGATCAGCGTACGGGCCTGCTGTGCTTTTTTGTAATAAGCATCGTAGTAACCTGAGCTTAATGCAAACGTTCCAAGCATGATACGACGCTTCACTTCGTCCCCGAAGCCTTCTGCACGTGTCTTCTTGTAAAGATCAAGAAGGTTCTCTGCGTTCGGCGTACGGTAGCCGTAACGAACACCATCGAAGCGTGCAAGATTGGCAGATGCTTCAGAAGATGCTAATAAGTAGTACGTTGACACACCGAATTTAGAATGAGGAAGGGAAACCTCTTCCCACGTCGCGCCCATGCCTTCCAACACTTTCAGTGAAGCAAGAACAGATTGACGGGCTTCTTCCCCGACACCTTCACCTAAATATTCTTTCGGCACAGCGATTTTCAAGCCTTTCACATCACCAGTAAGAGCTTCTGCATAATTCGGAACCTCCACATTAGCTGAAGTCGAGTCATTCGGATCGAGTCCTGCGATGGCTTGCAGCAAGTACGCGTTATCCTCAACGTTACGAGTGATTGGTCCGATTTGGTCTAGAGATGAAGCAAACGCTACTAGACCGAAACGGGATACACGTCCGTAAGTCGGTTTTAATCCGACCGTACCCGTGAATGCTGCCGGCTGGCGAATCGATCCACCTGTATCTGAACCAAGTGAAAAAGGAACTTCCCCAGCTGCAACAGAAGCTGCCGATCCACCTGAAGATCCACCTGGGACCGTTTCAAGATTCCATGGGTTGCTTGTCTTTTGGAAACCGGAGTTCTCAGTAGACGAACCCATCGCAAACTCATCCATATTCAATTTACCGATCGTAATCGTATCGGCACTATGTAATTTATTGATGACGGTCGCATCATAAATCGGATTGAAGTTTTCAAGGATTTTACTTGCACAGGTTGTGCGAAGACCCTTTGTAACGATATTATCTTTGATCCCGATCGGCATTCCGAAAAGAAGGCCTTTACTTTCATCCGTACCAAGCTTGGAATCCATTTCCTTCGCTTTGCTGCGGGCATTCTCTTCATCCAATGTTAAAAATGCCTTCACTTTATCTTCCACGGCATCGATTCGTTTGTACGACTCGTCTACCAGGTCTGTGACAGAAACTTCTTTCTTATGTAAAAGCTCATGAAGCTCTGATAATTTATGGTCAAATAATGACATGAGGTCCCCTCCTTAGTCCAAGATCGATGGAACGCGAACTTGTCCATCTTGTTTGTCTGGTGCATTCTTCAATACCTCTTCACGCGGCAGTCCTTCAACAGGCTTATCTTCACGCATCACGTTCTTCATATCCAGTACATGACTCGTTGCTTCCACATTTGAAGTATCCAATTCATTCAGCTGCTCGGCAAACCCGATAATCGCATCCAGCTGAGTCGTAAACTTCTTCGCTTCATCCTCTGTGATGGCTAGTCGTGCAAGGTGTGCAACATGCTTTACCTGCTCTTCAGAAATTCTAGACATCTTCTTCACCTCCGTATATGTTCGAACACTCACAATACTATTGATAATACCAAAATTCGCTTCATTAAAGCAACTATGATAAGAGAGAACCATTGTTAGGGCATGGCTGATTCTTGTCCATACCTCCGTCTATTCTAACATGAAATGAGGGGTGGGTGTGATTTTGTGAGGAAGACTGGTTTAGACTGTATGCCCATGTATAAATGATAGGGAAAGATTGTCTTTTTTAGCTGGGGAGTGGTTCTTTCCGGTGATTCATGGCCGATTTGGCGTGGATTCTGTGGTTGAGATCTCCCATCGCGGGGATCATACGGATTTGAGGGGATTCATGCCTGATTTAGGTTTTCTGAGCGAGGTTTATGCTAATTTTATGGAAGAAAAGACTGTCAATAAGAGGGGGGCATGGGAATGGATTGCGTCATTTTGGCCGGTGATCGCGTCATTTTCCGAATAATTGCGTCGTTTTTCTATTTATTTCGTCATTATCCTTATAATTGCGTCGTTTTTCTTTTAATTACTCCAATTTCCATATTATGGACACTTAGTATGACCGCCATTGTAGCCGAAGGAAGCAGACTCGACCCCGAGCGATACCTTACTTCTAACTAAAGCATTCCATTTGCTTCCTTTCCTCCATTTGATTACCTTTAAATAGAGTACATAAATGGAGAGGGTTTTCACAATGCATCCAATTCTACTAGCCTTCCTAGCAGGGGTTATAGGCGGCGGGCTGTTCACGCTCCTGCATCTTCCCCTGTCCTGGCTTCTCGGTTCCATGGTTTCTGTCTTTCTCATTAACAAATGGACAAAGTTTGAGCTGGCCTGGCCGTCTTATCTCCGGGATCTTGGATTGATCATCGTCGGCTATGCCATCGGGCAATCGTTCAGTCAGAAAACGATGATTGAAATCTTCACTCAGCTTCCTTCCATGCTGACGATGACGGTTGCGATCATTGCCTTTAGTATGGTCCTTGCTTACATCACGTCCAAAATGACGGGAATCGGTTTGTCTTCGACGATTACCGGCAGTATACCTGGTGGGCTTTCACAAATGGTGGCTCTCGGGGAGGAAATGAAGAATATTGATTTAACCGTCGTGACGATCCTTCAGGTCATCCGGCTGCTGTCTGTCATTTTCGTAGTACCGTTCCTCGTGTTCAGTCCCCTTTTAGCTGGAGGAGGAACGGGTTCAGGTCCTGCCGCCCGTCCGTTTGAGATTCCTTCTTTTCACTGGGGGTTTGTCCTTTTTTTCATGATTGCCATTGCAGCAGGCTTCCTGTCTAGAAGAATCCACCTGCCCACCCCGACCTTACTTGGCCCGATCCTGGTGATTGGCGGTTTCATGGTGGCTGAATGGCCGGTCCCGCATATGCCCGGATTGTTCATTATCCTGGCTCAATTATCACTGGGTATTTATTTTAGTTTCATGATGAATTTCTCGTCATCCAAATCGATGGGCAAGTTTATCTTATGGTCGTTATTTACTTCCCTGTGCCTGCTTTTAGGTTGTGTGGGACTAAGCTTTTTATTAAGCCGCTGGCATGATGTGTCTTTTTTGACGGCGTTCATTAGCATGGCTCCCGGGGGTATGGCAGAGATGGCGCTGGTCGGACAAGCCGTCAACGCAGATCTTTCCATCATTACCGGATACCATTTATTCCGGATTTTATTTATTCTGTTCATCATCCCAGCGATGTTAAAAGGGCTTTTTAAACTCTCGATTTTTCAAAAAGGCCATCACGATTAGAAAAGCTTATTTTTAATGGATGAAAATAGGCTTTTCTTTTGCTTTGGCTTCGATTTTGCTTCCATCACTTTCTCACTTTTTTTCTGCACATAAATCTCTTCCTGATCAATGGCATGATCATAGGCGAGTACGAGTCCGATATCCGTTTCGATTTCCTTATTGGTGACCATGGAGAACGACACATGATACGTATCGGCAAGCTTGATGTATTTAGATAAAAAGGTGTAGCTCATGTTACCATTCAATAAAAGTTTGGCATCAGGATGCTTTTTCAAATGATTCTGAACTTCCTTGTATATCTCCTTTTCCCTCACCTGACTTTGGGTAAGGGCAATGACGATCCGCTCTCTCAGGGTCCCCAGAAACTTCCTTCTTTCATCAGGCTTGGTTTGCTTTTGCCCATATATTCCATTTTCCAAATAATCATCTATGGTTGGCTTACTCAAAAACACTGCACCTCCAAAACGTCTTATTACAGTTTCTCCTACACTATATGTTTACATGTGTTCATTTGGTTCTGTCCCATTTTCTCTTATGGGAATGCTTTCAGGCAACTAAAAGGGTCCACTCTGAAATGTGAGCGGACCCTTTGCCATTTATATAAATAAAGATTGTAAAATCGCCTTCTGGACATGCAATCGATTCTCCGCCTGTTGAAATACGGCGGAACATGGACCGTCGATGACGGCTGCAGTGACTTCTTCTTCCCGGTGTGCCGGGAGACAGTGGAGGAATATCACATCGGGGGAAGCATGACTCAACAGCTCTTCGTTCACTTGATATCCTTTAAAATCCTGGAGGCGCTTGAACGCTTCCTCTTCCTGCCCCATACTGGCCCACACGTCTGTGTAGACGACATCAGCACCCTTTACCGCTTCAATCGGGTCATGCGTGAGCGTAAAGCACCCTCCGCTATTCAAGGCCAGATCCACCGTTTTCCCTATGATCTCTTCCTTCGGTTCATACCCTTCAGGACAGGAAACGACGACCTCCATCCCAAGCATGGCACAGAGGATCATGAAGGAGTGGGCCACGTTATTGCCATCCCCGATATAGACGACCTTCACCCCATTCAACGTCCCCTTGGATTCCAGGATCGTCAGGACATCAGCCAACGCCTGGCATGGATGATACGTATCGCAAAGTCCGTTGATGACGGGGACACTTGCGAACTCTGCCAACTGTGTCACCTTCTCCGTCTCGAATGTGCGGATCATGATCCCGTCCACATAAGACGACAGGACGCGTGCCGTATCCGCAATCGACTCCCCTCTCCCAAGCTGGATATCGCGGGAATTCAAATAGATGGCGTGACCTCCCAATTGGAGCATTCCCGCTTCAAATGACACCCGTGTTCTCGTGGAGGACTTTTCAAAAATCATTCCAAGAGTCTTTCCTTCGAGGCTCTTTGAATAAGGATTTCCCTTTAAGTACTGAGCCAACGATAAGAGTTCATGGACCTCTTCCGCCGTGTAATCGAGCCACGTGACCAGATCTCTTCCTGTTAACGATATTTTCTCCTGCGACGGTGCAATGGTTGAATGATTCATACTCGGCTCACTCCCTGTATGGATTTTGAATGAACTAAAGGCTTCGTTTGAACGTGTGCGTTTTTGCTTCGCATAAAGGCTTGCAAGGTTTCTATTTCGGTTATAACGGTGACACCTGCTTCCAAAGCAGCGATTCTTCTCTTCTTCATCGTGTCCGTTTCCTCATTATTGAAGTAGACACATGCATGATCGGTTTTGATCCATTCACTGAATGATGGTTCTTGAGCCGTTTGATATTGCTTAGCCTGCTCACAATCGACGTACATGGTTCCCCCTGCTTCCACTCCCCCATGCAGCTCTTCAAATACTTTGTATAGAGCTTCTTCAACGGTTTCACCGAGACAAAGTCCCTCTCCCGTCGACTTCATATTCGCTCCGAGGACCTGATCGATCTCCGGCAGGGCATGGGATGAGAACACGGGATACTTCACCCCGACTCCTTTTATCACAGAAGGAGGGTCAAAAGCATCGATGGTCAAACGCTCACCGCATAGTAGATCTGTGGCCATATCGATCAACGGAAAGCCAAGGACCTTACTGACGATCGGTACGGTGCGGCTTGCCCGGGGGTTGACTTCTAATACATATACCTCCCCACCCTGCAGCAGGAATTGAATATTCATGATCCCTTTATACTGAAGCGCGGATACGATTTTACGGGCATACTCTTCAATCGTCTCCTTGATTTCCCCCGAGAGGGATTCTGACGGGAAGATGGACATGCTGTCCCCCGAGTGGACACCCGCCCTTTCAATATGCTCCATCACTCCGGGAACATAGGCGTCCTTCCCGTCCCCTACAAGATCGATCTCCACTTCCCGGCCTTCTTTGAATTCATCTACTAATATAGGAAAATATTCTTCATCTGCGGTTTGAATGAAGCGCTGCATTTCTTCAAGACTCTTCACTTTTACCATCCCTTTGCCGCCGATGACATAGGAAGGGCGGCATAGAAGTGGGAAGGCCAGATTTCCGGCAACATGCATCGCTTCTTCTTTACTGTGGCAGATGTCCCCTTTCACACGGGGGATCCCACACCCATCAAGCAGTTGATAAAAACGCTCCCGATCTTCAACCGTATCAATGATATCCGAAGACGTTCCGAGCAGTGTGATTCCCTCCCCTTCTAACATACCGGCAAGGTTCAACGCCGTTTGTCCGCCAAATTGAATCAGTACGGTATCGACCTTCTCATGCTTGATGATGGAAAGGACCGCTTCTTTCGTAATCGGTTCAAAGTATAATCTGTCCGCTGTTTCATAATCAGTACTCACGGTCTCAGGATTATTGTTCACCATGATCGTGGTGTACCCGTGGTCTTTCAAGCGCTGGATCGCCTTGACCGCGCTGTAGTCGAATTCGACTCCCTGACCGATCCGGATCGGTCCCGCCCCGATGATCAGGACTTTCTTCTCTCCGGGTAAAGGCAGAATTTCATTTACACCATGATAAGTTGAATAGGCGTAGTTCGTGATGGCTTCAAATTCCCCGGCGCACGTATCGACCATTTTGAATACCGGGACGATTCCTTCTTTCAATCTTAAATCGGTGATCGACGCTTCAGTCATTCCCGTTAGTCCGGCAATGGCTTTGTCCTCAAACCTGAACTCCTTCGCTTCTTTCAATAGCTTTACACTAAATGAAGAGGTACTGAGCTTATGTTCCATATAAACAAGATTGCTCATCACCGACAGGAACAGCTTATCGATCCCCGTCATTTCGTGAAGGGAATCGATTGATCGTCCTCCTCTTAACAACTCCATCAGTTCAAAGAATCGTGAATCCGTCGGCGTAACAACCTTCTTCTCCAATTCTTCCAATGTCAGATCTGACATTCCCCTATACAGGTTCTCCAGGGAAAGGTCCAACGATTGAAGTGCCTTTTGAAACGCCGCCTCTAATGAGCGCTCGATCGCCATCACTTCTCCCGTTGCTTTCATCTTCGTGCCGAGGACCCTGTTCGCTTCAGGAAATTTATCGAACGGCCATCTCGGGAATTTTACCACCACGTAATCAAGGGCAGGTTCAAAGCTTGCATAGGTGGTCCTGGTCAGGGGATTGATGATTTCATCCAATGTGTAGCCGACGGCAATCTTCACCGCGACTTTGGCGATGGGATAGCCCGTTGCCTTGGATGCCAGAGCCGATGACCTGCTCACCCGGGGATTCACTTCAATGACATAGTATTGATTGCTGTTAGGGTCTAAAGCAAATTGTATATTGCATCCTCCCACTACTTCTAATGCGCTCACGATCTCAAAGGCGGCCGTACGGAGCATATGAAACTCCCGGTCTGTCAACGTCTGGGACGGGGCCACGACGATGGAATCACCCGTATGGACCCCTACCGGATCGAAGTTTTCCATATTGCAGACTGATATACAATTTCCTTTCGAATCTCTCATCACTTCATACTCGATTTCCTTGAAACCGGCGATGCTTTTTTCCACAAGTATTTGATGGATCGGACTCGCTTTCAAACCGGAAAGAACGAGTTTTTTGTATTCCTCCATACAAGAAGCGATCCCGCCGCCTCTTCCGCCTAACGTATAAGCAGGGCGGACGATGATTGGAAGGGCAATCTCTTCAGAAAAAACCAGGGCCTCTTCCAGGTCATGGACGATGCTGCTTTCCGCCGTCGGGTGACCCAGTTCCTCCATTAATGAACGGAACTTTTCTCTGTCCTCCCCTTTTTGAATCGAATCAACGGATGTGCCCAGCAGTTTCACACCGTACTTCTCAAGCACCCCTTTCTCATGAAGCCCGACGGCCAGATTCAAGGCGGTCTGCCCACCGAGACTTGCTACCACCCCATGTGGGCGTTCTTTTTCAATGATTTCAGTCAGGGTCTTTACGGTCAGTGGTTCACAATACACTGTGTCGGCATACGCCGTATCCGTCATGATCGTGGCCGGATTGTGATTCACAAGGACCACTTCATAGCCCTCTTCTTTCAGGGCAAGACACCCTTGCGTACCGGAATAATCGAATTCAGCCGCCTGCCCGATGATGATGGGTCCCGATCCGATGATCAGGATTTTTTGAATACTGGAATCTTTAGGCATACACTTTCTCTCTCCCCGGTTGTTTAATTGATTGATAGAATTGCTGGAATATCCACGAAGCGTCTTCAGGTCCAGGACGTGCTTCGGGATGGAATTGAACGGAAAGGATCGGCTTACTATGATGCTGAAGCCCTTCAAGGGAACCATCATTGACGTTCATAAATCGCGGTTCAAGCCCTGTCCCGAATAAACTATCTTTCTTCACAACATAATTATGGTTTTGCGATGTGATGAACACCTCACCCGTATTGTTGTCCATGACCGGGTGATTCGCCCCTCTGTGCCCGAATAACAATCGTTCCGTTTCCCCTCCCAGTGCAAGGGCGATCAATTGATGACCCAGGCAGATTCCAAGCGTCGGCATTTGCAGGATTTTCTCTTTCAGCTGTGGTAAGAACCTCATCATTTCCTTCGGGTCTCCAGGGCCGTTGGATAATACCAGTCCATCGACATCCAGCTGGTCCAAATGCGCCAGTTGGTGATAGGGGATGACCGTCACAAGACAATCCATTTTCAATAAGCTTGATACGATCGATTTCTTCACACCGAAATCGATGACGGCGATATGCTTGCTTCCGCTTCCCATTTGAAAGATTTCTGAAGCAGCGACTTTTTCGATTTGACCGGTGAGTGTTTCTTCCTCAGGCAGAGCTTCTGTATATGAAATGCATGCATTTTGACTTCCCTCATGACGGATCTCTTTCACAACCTGTCTCGTATCCACCCCTGTCATAAAAGGAATCTTCCATTTCAGAAGATAGTCCTTAAGGGACGAAGCAGCTTGATAATGGGAGAATGATTGGGCTGAACCAAGCATGACGACCCCTTTCACCTGAGGCTCCCCGCTTTCGAAATCATTCTCGTTCACACCGTACTGGCCGATGAGGGGGTAGGTGAAAACGACGATCTGATCCTTATAGGAAGGGTCTGTCAGCACTTCCTGATACCCTGTCATTCCTGTAAAGAACACAATCTCACCCTGAACGGGATCCTCTTCATCCATCATGACTTTCCCTGTAAAGGTGCTCCCGTTTTGCAAACATAGGTACCCTTTCATGTGTTGACCTCCTTTTATGAATAAATAATTATATTTAAGTATTTTTGTATTTTTATACATTTACCATTAAAAAATTTAGCAGACTTCCGCTGATTGATGTTGCTTGATTGTACGGACCAAAATGTGAAGGGCCTGATCGAGTTCAGCTCGGGTGACGGTCAATGGTGGTAATAACCGGATTACATGAGCTCCTGCCGGAAGGGTCAATAATCCATTATGCCGGAGCTCGGCAATGATATCACTCACTTCCTTATCGAAGGAGATACCGATCATAAAACCGATCCCCTTTACTTCTTGGACAATGTGATATTCCTGGAGCTGAAGGGTCAGTTGTCCCATAAAATACTCCGATTTACGTTGAACATCTTTCAGGAATCCATCTTCGAAAATGGTTTCCATGGTTGCCTTCGCTGCCGACATCGCTAACGGATTCCCTCCGAATGTCGATCCGTGTGTGCCTTGTGAAAAGGATGGGATGAGTTCTTTCTTGCCCATCATGGCCCCCACCGGGAAACCGCTACCGAGTCCTTTGGCAGCCGTGACGATATCCGGATCCAGGAAATAGTGCTGGTAGGCAAATGGCCGTCCCGTCCGTCCCACTCCTGTCTGGACTTCATCAATGATGAGCAGTGCATCTAGTTCACGACACTTCGCTTCAACTGCCTGCAAAAAGGAATGGGTCCCCGGGTTGACTCCCCCTTCCCCCTGAATCACTTCAAGCATGATGCCCGCGACATCCTCACCCTCCACTTCTGAAAGGGTCTCCTCATCGTTATATGGAAGGTATTCAAAGGTCGGAAGCAAGGGACCGAATCCGCTATGGATTTTTTCCTGTCCTGTGGCACTCATCGTTGCGAATGTGCGGCCGTGAAAGGATTGCTTAAAGGTGAGGATTTTCGTTTTGCCTGTATGTTTCTTCGCAAGCTTTATCGCCGCTTCATTTGCTTCCGCTCCGCTATTGCAGAAGAAGACGGCATCAAGGCCACTTGCTGAAGCGAGGACTGTGGCAGCCTCTTCCTGTTTAGTAATCGTAAACAGATTCGATACGTGCCAAAGTGTATCCAATTGCCTCTCCACGGCTTTTTTTACAACAGAAGGGGAATGCCCTAAGTTACAAACGGCGATTCCTGAAATGAAATCCAAATAGGATGTACCATTATGATCCTGGACCTCCGTACCTTTTCCCGAGACCAATTCAATGTCTAACCGATTATACGTTGGGAATACATGACTCATATCGCTTGAACCCCTTTTCCTTCTGTAATCCGGGTGCCGATCATTTCCCCATCCTGGATGATGGAATCCCGGCATCCGACAATCATCACTTCATTAATATGTTTGTTTAGAACTGATAGAGCCGCCTGCACCTTAGGGATCATTCCACCGTAGATCACACCGGTTTCTATATAATGTTGAATGACTTCGATTGTTACACGTGAAACAAGTTCACCGTCTTTCAAGATCCCGGGTACATCGGTGACAAATACCAGTTTCTCAGCCTTCAGTGCTTGGGCGACGGCCGCTGCAGCAAGGTCGGCATTCACATTCACCCTTTCTCCTTCACCTGTGGTTGCAAGAGGGGCAATCACCGGCAAGTAATTTAATGATAGTAGATTGTGCAGCAGCGTGAGATTGACCTCTTCAATTTTCCCTACAAACCCAAGAGACTCTTGATCTATGAAACTCGCCTCGAGCAATTGAGCATCGTACCCGCATAACCCGACAGCTTTTACCCCATCCCGATTGAGTCGGTGGACCAATGCGCTGTTCACCTTCCCCTTCAGCATTTGTTCGGCAATATTGAAAACATCCTTCGTGGTCTTTCGCTGGCCGTTGATGAACGTGGACTGTATTCCTAGCTCCTTAAGTGTTGCCGTAATCTCAGGCCCCCCGCCGTGAACGAGAATCACATGGTAGTGATTCTGAAGATCTTTTATGCTTTTATAGAAAAGGGGCGACAGCTTGGAAATGATACTCCCACCGAGTTTCACTACAATCACAGGCTTATGTTCGGTAACTTGCATTGATTTTGACGTAATCATACGTAAGATCGCACCCCCAGGCTTTTCCGAATTCTTTTCCACTCTGCAGTGATACAGAGATGCTCACAAGTTCAGCTTGCATGTACCCGCTGACTTCCTGTTCGTTGAACGGTTGAGGAGTCCCATTTGAAAAAACGAGGGTGTCCCCGATGTGGATCTCACATTGATGGGGGCTAATGTCGACCCCACTGTGCCCCATCGCCCCGACGATCCTTCCCCAGTTCGGATCCCCACCGAAGAGGGCCGTCTTCACCAGATTGGAACCGACGATTTTTTTTGCCAAAACATTGGCCTCCTGCTTGGAGCGGGCTCCCGTCACATTCACTTCCACCAGTTTCGTTGCGCCTTCCCCATCCCTTGCGATTTGTTTCGCCAGATCCTCACATAAAAGCGTCAATCCTTTTTGAAAGCGAGTCCAGTCAGGATGATTCTCATGAAGGGCTTCATGTTCCACCATGCCATTTGCCAGACTGATGACCATATCGTTGGTGGATGTTTCCCCGTCCACGGTGATTTGATTAAAGGATTGATCGATGGCGGTTTTAAGCGCAGTCTGCAGTACGTCCGATGATATGGTGGCGTCGGTTGTAATAAAGCCGAGCATCGTCGCCATATTGGGGTGGATCATCCCCGAGCCTTTCGCACAGCCTCCGATGGTGACGGTTTTCCCGTCGATCATTACCTGATAGCACGAGGACTTCTCGATGGTATCCGTGGTGAGGATGGCCTGTTGGAAAGACTGTGCACTTTCCGGGTCCGCATCGACCTGGATTTTACTGCAGCCCTTTTTCATCTTATCCATAGGCAGCCATTCTCCGATGACACCTGTGGATGCAACAGCGACGTACTCTTCGGGAATCTCGAACCGTTCGGCCGCCCATTCCCTCGTTTGATACGCATCCCTCACCCCTTGTTCACCTGTACACGCATTTGCAATGGCACTATTTACGACAATTGCTTGTAGTGTATGAGATTGGGAGATGCTTTCCTGTGTGACTTTGAGGGGAGCCGCTTGAAAATGGCTTTGCGTATAAACCGCCCCACATTGTGCAGGTTTCTCGCTGTAAATGACACCAAAATCTTTTTTGGCGTATCTCAGGCCGGTATGCATACCGCCAGCCTTATATCCAAGAGGTGACAGAATCGTTCCTCCCTTGATCGGTTTCACTGTTTCTTCTTTTACCAGTTTCATTGATTCTCCCCCTCTTATGGATAAATTGGATAGTGATGAAGACCGGTCGTTTCGTCCAACCCAAGCATCACGTTCATATTTTGCACCGCCTGACCTGCCGCTCCCTTTACCAAATTATCGATCACTGATACGATCGTGACCCGGTTCGTTCGTGGATCTGCTTTAATGGATAGGTCACAGAAATTCGTGCCGAATACTTCTTTGGTGCTCGGGAACTGCCCGACCGGACGAATCCTGACGAATGGATGCTTTTCATAAAAGCTTTGATAGCGGATATGTAACTGCTCAGTGGTGCAGGTGTCCTTCAAGTCGGCGTACATCGTCACCATGATCCCCCTGGTCATGGGAATGAGATGGGTTGTGAATGTGATCGGGCACGCTTCACTGCTCCATTCCTTCAACTGTTGTTCAATTTCTGGTGTGTGCTGGTGCTGATGGACTTTATAGATTCGTAGATTTTCCTGAGTCTCGGAAAAATGACTGGATTGACTCGCTTTCCTGCCCGCCCCGGATAAACCGGTTTTGGCATCGATGATCAAGGAGTGAGTGTCTATAAGATCCTGCTGAAAGAGGGGAGCCAGCCCCAGCAGGGTCGCTGTCGGAAAGCAGCCGGGGTTGGCAATCAGGTCCGCTTCCCGGATGGCGTGTCGATTGATTTCAGTCAGTCCATAGACGGCTTTCCCGAGAACATCCTGCGGAGCGGATTCTCCTTTATACCATTCTTCATATTCACCCGGATCCTTTAAACGCAGGTCGCCTGAAAGGTCGATCACTTTCGCCTTACTTCCCATGAGCTTCTGAGCAAGTTCCTTTGAAACGCCGGAAGGCACCGCGAGAAATACGAAATCAAGCTGTTGCATCTCTTCGATCATGATCGGCTTCACTCTTTCTTGGGAAAGACAGGATAAATGCGGATACTGCTCCGCATATGAACTCCCTTCCAGAGAAGATGAATACAAAATACACCCATTCACATTCGGATGATTCGACAACAGACGATACAACTCCACACCACCATACCCAGTACTACCAACTATACCAACATCCAATACCTCTCACCCCACACAATAAATTTAAATTAGGTCTAATTATATGAGTGTATATTAATAAAATCAATAGTATATTTATAAATTTTTATATAAAGTTACTTTATTCACATATTCACTCCGATAGTACTAGAAACATATAAAGGTCCGTCCCTCGAAATGCGTGAGGGACGGACCTTCATGTGTATTTTAATAGTATTTTAGAATTGTGCGGCCTCCGTAGACCCTTTTAGGGCCGTTGTGGAGGATGTTCCACCTGAAATCACCATGGAGACTTCGTCAAAATATCCGGTTCCGACTTCACGCTGATGTCTTGTAGCGGAATATCCATGCTTTTCGCTGGCAAACTCTGCTTCCTGAAGCTGTGAATAGGCAGCCATACCGCGATCTTTGTAGCCCCTCGCAAGCTCGAACATACTGTGGTTCAGTGCGTGGAAGCCCGCAAGTGTGACGAACTGGAATTTATAGCCCATCTTACCGAGCTCCACCTGGAACTTAGCGATCGTTTCATCGTCCAATTTCTTTTTCCAGTTAAAGGACGGGGAACAGTTATAGGCCAGTAATTTCCCTGGATGTTCAGCATGAATCGCCTCTGCAAACCGGCGAGCCTCTTCAAGACTCGGCTCTGACGTTTCACACCATACAAGATCTGCATAAGGAGCATACGCAAGGCCTCTCGCAATCGCTTGATCGAGGCCGGCGTTTGTGCGGAAGAAGCCTTCAGGCGTTCGATCGCCCGTGATGAACTGGGCATCATACGGATCGACATCGCTCGTGATCAAGTCAGCGGCATTGGCATCCGTACGGGCAACGATCAAGGTCGGCACACCCATTACGTCCGCTGCAAGACGGGCGGAAATAAGATTCTTTACAGAAGTTTGAGTCGGAAGAAGCACCTTACCTCCAAGATGACCGCACTTTTTCTCTGAGGAAAGCTGGTCTTCAAAATGGACCGCTGACGCCCCTGCTTCAATCATTCCTTTCATTAATTCAAACACATTCAGCTGTCCGCCGAATCCCGCTTCTGCATCAGCAACGATCGGTACGAACCAATCAATCGATTCATCCCCTTCTACATAATGAACCTGATCTGCGCGCTGGAGGGCCTGGTTGATCCTCTTTACGACGGATGGGACTGAGTTTGCCGGGTACAGACTTTGATCGGGATACATATGTCCAGATAAGTTGGCATCCGCTGCAACCTGCCATCCGCTTAGATAAATGGCTTTCAGTCCGGCTCTTACCTGTTGGACCGCCTGGTTTCCTGTCAGGGCACCCAGTGCATTGATATAATCCTCCTCATGTAGCAAATTCCATAGTTTCTCGGAACCCCTGCGGGCAATTGTGTGTTCGATATCAATCGATCCTCTTAGTCGAATAACATCTTCCGCCGAGTAAGGACGGTTGATCCCTTTCCATCGTTGATCCATTTCCCAGTTTTCCTGAAGTGCCGTTACACGTTCATTGTTTGCTTTTACCATATTAAATCTCTCCCTTTTTTGTTTTTTACATACCGGTGTATGTTCTTGCGTCATCGGTTGAGGTCCGTCCCTCATCCAGATGAAGCGGTAATTGATTAAAGTGAATATGCCTGTTCTACCAACACTTGACCGGGTCCGAACCTTTAAAGGATCCGGTAGCCGGGAATGGTGAGGAAGTCTGTGAACTGGTCGTTCTGGATGAGCTGATCGAACAGGTCGACGGCTTCAGAGAATCGGCGTTCCTTGTATCGTTCTTCTCCCAGTAGGCTTTTGAGTTTTGTCAGTTCTTCCTGCTTCAGTTGTTCGTAGAGTTCCATGGTGATATTCCGGCCATCCTCGAGGATCCCTTTCGGATGACGGATCCATTGCCACAGCTGGGCACGCGAGATTTCTGCCGTGGCCACATCTTCCATCAGATGATGGATCGGTGCGGCTCCCTGGCCGCTCAGCCAGGATGAAATGTATTGAATGCCTACGTTAATGTTCAGCCGGACACCCTCTTCGGTTATCGCTCCTTGAGGAACTTCGAGAAGCTCCTGTTCTGATACTTCCAGGTCCAGCAATGTTTTCTCGTCAATCTGATTTTCCTTTTTCATTTCCTGATTGAATACGTCCATGGCAACCGGTACCAGACCAGGATGGGCTACCCACGTGCCATCATGACCATCCTTTGCTTCCCGTTCTTTATCTGTTTTCACTTTATTGAACGCTTCTTCGTTCTTGACTGGATCGTTCTTGACAGGGATCTGCGCCGCCATACCTCCTATTGCAGGTGCTCCCCTTCTATGACAGGTCTTAATTGTAAGCAGGGAATAGGCTCTCATGAATGGCGCCGTCATCGTGACCGATGAACGATCCGGAAGAATCACATCTTCCTGTTCGCGAAGCTTTTTGATATAGCTGAAGATATAATCCCATCTTCCACAATTCAGCCCGGCTGAGTGTTCTTTTAACTCATAAAGGATTTCATCCATTTCAAATGCCGCTGTGATCGTTTCGATCAGGACCGTCGCTTTGATCGTCCCTTGGGGAATCCCCACATAATCCTGGGCAAACACAAATACTTCATTCCAGAATCGTGCTTCTTCATGGCTTTCTAATTTAGGTAAGTAAAAATAAGGGCCTTTATTCAGTGAAGTTAAGTGAGTCGCATTATGGAAAATGAATAAGCCAAAGTCGACAAGGCTTCCTGATAGAGACTTTCCATCCAGTTCGATGTGTTTCTCTTCCAGGTGAAGTCCTCTTGGTCTTACGATCAGAACCGCGTGCTCTTCGTTCAATTCATAACGCTTCCCGTTTGTCTCGAAGTCTATCGTGTGGTGTACAGCATCTCGGAGGTTGATTTGTCCTTCTATGAGGTTCGTCCATGTAGGTGATGTGGCATCTTCAAAACATGCCATGAAACATTTCGCTCCGGAATTCAGAGCATTGATGACCATCTTTCGATCAACCGGGCCTGTGATCTCCACCCTTCGATCCTGCAGTGCTTTCGGAATCGGAGCAACCTTCCACTCACTTTGACGGATCGATTCGGTTGCCGTCAAAAAGTGAGGAAGCTCTCCTCCATTGATCCGCTCCTGCTTCTTTTCTCTGTTGTGTAACAGTTCCCTGCGTTTCTCCCCGAACCTGCGCTCCAGCTGTTCTAAAAACTGCAGTGCTTCAGAGGATAACATTTCATCAAAGCCCGGTTTAAGTTCTCCGGTTACCTTGATACCAACCATTTGAGTAGACATAGAACGTATTCACTCCTTAAGCGTATTAAACAAATCATCATTGTTATAATACAGATTAATTAACATGTTTGTATTGTATAACAGATAGATTAAATTTGGAACACCTTTTTCAGAATTTTCATTCGACATTTTTCGCATGGATGCTGATAACACAAAAAAGGTCCGTCCCTCAACGCATTAAAGCGGTGAGGGACGGACCTTCAGTACCCATAACCATTTCGATATTTATAGTTTGTTCTCCAATTCCTTCATTCTCTTCTCCATTTTTTTATTCTGTTCATAGACATGCGCTGCAAATGTTAGGGACGTTCCAGCCACTATAAGAGCAATAAAACTCATCATCTCAACTACCTCCTTATTCTTCAATTTTGTATATAAAAACCTTTCTTCTGTTCCACTCGATTGATTCACTAATCTTTTACGTGTAAATCGATCTGATAGTTTCATTTTTTTGGAAATAGAGAAGGTCCGTCCCTCAAAAAAAGAACTAACCCTTTTGTGGATTAGTTCTCTCTCTACTTATTCGTAAATGTGTAAATAGGTTTCTTTACTGCCCGGTTTCTTGACGATCAGCGCTTCCGGGCCATAGGAAGAGGAGACGAGGAGTTCTACGTCCCAGCTGTCCGGGGTCTGTTTGCCGATCATATTGGTCAGATGCTGGGCGAATCCGATGGTTTCAGCTTTCCCCTGGAAGGACAGGGCCACCTCGAATTCCATTTTGGACAGCTTCTGATCTTGATAGAGCGCTTGTCCTGTCAGTCCTGTGTATACAGGAAAATACTTTTCGATGTCTGTTTTCAGTTCGTTAAAGACTTTGTAATCGTTCGGATGGTTCTCCTGGGCTTCCGGAGAAGGGAATAAATAATAATCTTCATTGATCCCCTTCCAGTCCTGAATGCCGTTTTGGTCCGGTTCCACGGTTGTGTAGGCAAAGAAGTGACCAGGGACGACCTGATCTTTCGGAGCCTGCTTATAAAGGGAGATCATAATCGGAACGTTTTGGAGTTCTTTTTTCTGACGAAGGCGATTGAGTACTTCACCCGCGATTTTCGCTCCCTGCTCTTTCAATACTTCATTGGAAATATTCTTCACTGTTCTTGTCCCATTTGACATATTGGTCTCATATTGAACAGAATTCAGTGACAGGGCGATGGACACTCCACCAAGACGTACCTTATTATCTTCTTTTTTCATTAAGTAATTATGTTCGACGACATGGGCCAAATAGATGGGGGCATTCTCCCCTTTCGCCTGCACGGGGTTAAGCCCCACATTATCAGACTCCTTCAGACCCTTTTCCTTCAGCTGTTCACTTGTGTACTTCCTTTGCAGCCAGCTATCAACCGTTTTCTTGGTCAGGAACTGACCCTCTTTAAAGAAATATTCATCCGTCGAAAACCGATTCTGAGCAACCCTTAATAAGCCCGTCTCGATTTCATTGATATCATATCTGGAACCAAGATCATTCACGACGACGCCCCGGGTATTACTCGTTTCGTACGGAAGCATCGTCTTGTAGTATTCTTTCGAAATTTGGAAGCTTGGTATGATGGCCTTCTTGGCTTCGCTATCCTGATTTTCCTGAACGACCTGATCCTGTTTCTCAAATGTCGGCGCACAGCCTCCCAGTAACACTAATGCGGAGAGAGCGACCGAAATCCCTTTTTTCATTCCTCGTTACACCTCTTATCGGTTAAGTTCTTCCATCAGCTTATCCTCATCCCAGACTTCTATATTTAAGTCATTTGCTTTCGTAAGCTTCGATCCCGCTTCTTCCCCTGCAATGACAAGATCGGTTTTCTTACTGACACTGCCGGTTACTTTCCCGCCGAGCATTTCAATCTTTTCTTTTGCTTCATTCCGGCTCAATCGTTCGATTTTCCCTGTAAGGACTACGGTCTTGCCTGCAAAGTATGAGTCGACGTCACTGACTGATACAGGCTTCGGTCCTTTGTATTCAAGGTTCACTCCGGCATCCTTCAGCTCCTGAATGAGTTCTTTCACTTCATCGTTTTCAAAATAAGCGACAATGGCATCGGCCATTTTATCCCCGATCTCATTCACATTCGTCAGCTCTTCTTTCCCGAGGTCCATCAGCCTGTCCATTGAGTCGAATTCCTGCGCCAACGTCTTCGCGGCTTTGGCTCCCACGTGGCGGATACCAAGACCGAATAACAATTTCTCCAACGAGTTCCCCTTCGACGTTTGAATGGCTTCCAATAAATTATCAACGGATTTCTCGCCCATCCGTTCCAGCTGAAGAAGCTGATCGCGCTCCAATCTGTATAAATCGGCTACGTCCTCAATCAATTTTTCCCTGAACAGCTGACTGATCACTTTTTCACCCAGTCCATCGATGTTCATGGCGTTGCGGGATACAAAGTGAATGAGCCCTTCACGGATTTGCGCGGGACATTTCGGATTAATGCAGCGGAGGGCCACTTCCCCTTCAAGTCTCACAAGTTCACTTTCACATTCCGGACAATGAGTCGGCATCAGGAATTCCTGTTCGTCACCGGTTCTCTGGTCTTCCAGTACGTTCACCACTTCAGGGATGATGTCCCCCGCTTTTTTAATGACGACGTGGTCACCAATTTTGATATCTTTCTCTCTAATCAGATCTTCATTATGAAGCGAGGCACGCTGGACGGTCGTTCCAGCTACACGGACCGGCTCAAGGATTGCCGTCGGTGTGACGACACCTGTACGCCCTACACTTAGTTCAATTTCCTTTAGAACCGTAACGACTTCTTCGGCAGGAAACTTGAACGCAATGGCCCACCTCGGGCTTTTCGCTGTGGTTCCAAGTTCCTGCTGCTGATCAAGAGAGTCGACCTTAATGACGATCCCGTCAATGTCATAGGATAGATTCGGACGTTCATCTGTCCACTTCCCGACAAATTCAAGGACTTCTTCAATGGTCGCACACCGTTTGCGTTCCGGGTTTGTTTTAAATCCAAGTTTATCAAGCGTATCCAATCCCTCGCTATGTGAGTCGATTCCTGTATCCCCGATATCAGCCAGGGCATATAGGAAAATGTCGAGATTCCGGGATGCCGCAATTTTCGGATCCAGCTGGCGGAGTGAACCCGCCGCTGCGTTACGCGGATTGGCAAAGGGTTCTTCCCCTTTTTCTTCTTTGATCTTATTCAGTGCTTCGAAAGATCCTTTCGGCATGAATGCCTCTCCACGGACTTCGAAGGACATTTTTTCTGAAATCTTTAACGGGATGGAACGGATGGTCTTCAGATTCGATGTGATGTCCTCACCTATGGACCCATCCCCACGCGTAGCCCCTTGGACGAACGCCCCGTCTTCATATCTGAGAGAAACGGCCAAACCATCGATCTTCAGCTCGCATACGTAGGAGAAGTCCTCCCCGACCGCTTGGCGGACACGGCGGTCAAAGTCACGAAGATCTTCTTCATTAAAGGCATTTCCAAGGCTCAGCATCGGTGTTCTATGTTCGACTTTTTCGAAAGAGTCTAGAATCGTTCCACCAACACGCTGTGACGGGGAATCGGCTGATTTCAATTCAGGAAATTGGTCCTCGAGTTCAATGAGTTCCCTGAGGAGTTGATCATACTCTGAATCCGGGACAGATGGTTTGTCCAGCACATGATATTCGTAATTATATTGATTCAATCGTTCGTGAAGTTCATTGATACGCTTTTCGGCTGATTGTCGATCCATTTCCACAACCCTTTCTTGCTTATATTCGGTTATAGCCGGAAGGGAATCCCTTCAGACATGTTATGCTTTTTCAATTGGAGCAAATTTGGCCAGGAGACGCTTGATTCCCATCGGACTCGGGAAAGCAATATCGAGCTCGACACTGTCTCCTGATCCCTTCACACTGACAACCGTTCCTGTCCCCCACTTCTTATGCTGAGCCTTATCGCCAACCTGCCACGCGACGGATTCTCCACCCGTCGTGGTTTGGACCGGGCGAGCAACGGGCTTTCTGGGAGCGGGGCGGGAAGGTGACTTCGCCGTTGATTTACCGAAAGGAGTGAAGGCAGTTTTCTTCTCTGCCATCACATCATCCAACAAGTCTGCAGGAATTTCATTGATGAAACGGGAAACCGGGTTCATCTTCGTCTGTCCGAAGAGCGTCCTCATCTGGGCATTGGTCAGGAACAGCTGTTCCTCGGCACGGGTGATCCCCACGTATGCCAGACGGCGTTCTTCTTCCATTTCATCCTCTTCCATAAGGGAACGGCTGTGAGGGAAGACCCCTTCTTCCATCCCCATTAGGAATACGACAGGAAATTCAAGACCTTTGGCTGCGTGCAGGGTCATCAGGATCACGGAATCTTTCGGCTGATCGTCCTCATCAAGCTTATCGATGTCGGCGACTAATGCAAGGTCCGTTAAAAATGCCACAAGACTCTTATCATCATTGGATTGTTCAAAGCTTTTCGTTACAGACAGGAACTCGTCCAAGTTCTCGAGCCTTGATTGAGACTCAATGGACTTTTCTGCTTTCAGCATATCGGTGTAGCCTGATTTTTCAAGAATCTCTTCTACGAGTTCGGTTACAGACAGATACTCCTGCATACTTGTGTAGCCTTTCACCATTTCCATGAATTCAATCACGGCTTTGGTTATCTTCGGGCTGAGTCCGATGAAGTCGGCTTCTGCGAGAGCCCTGAACATGGATATATCATGATCCTGTGCATAACGGGCAATCTTATCGATCGACGTTGCCCCTACTCCCCTTTTCGGAACGTTAATGACACGCTGAAGGCTGATATCATCATCCGGATTCGAAATGAGCCTGAGGTACGCTAAGATATCCTTGATCTCCTTACGATCGTAGAACTTGATGCCGCCGACGATGGAGTATTCGATATTTGATTTTAAAAGTACTTCCTCCATGACACGGGACTGTGCGTTCGTACGGTAAAGGATGGCAAAATCAGAATACTTCTTCTTCCCAGTTTCAATCAATTCCTTGATTTTCCCTGTGACGAATTGAGCTTCGGTCTGCTCGGTATCCGCCCTGAAGTAGGAGATCTTTTCACCGTCATGATTTTCTGTCCAGAGATTCTTCGGTTTACGGTTTGAATTCTTCTGGATGACTTCATTCGCCGCCTGTAGGATCCGTTTCGTTGAACGATAGTTCTGTTCCAAGAAAATGACGGTCGCCCTCGGATAATCCTTTTCGAAAGAAAGGATATTGGCAATGTCCGCGCCGCGCCAGCGATAGATCGACTGATCTGAATCCCCGACGACACATAAGTTTTGAAAACGGGAAGCGAGCAGTTTTACAAGCATATACTGCGCCCTGTTCGTATCCTGATACTCATCTACGTGGATGTATTGGAATTTCCGCTGATAATATTCCAATACTTCCGGTACACGCTGGAATAATTGGATCGTCGTCATGATCAGATCATCAAAATCAAGAGCCTGATTCTTGCGTAAACGCTTCTGATACTCTGTATACACATCAGAGACCACCTGATCATAATACCCGCCTATTTGCTTCGATAACTCTTCAGGAGTGGTCAGTTCATTTTTTGCAGAGCTGATGGATCCGAGAAGCGAACGGGGATCAAATTTCTTCGGGTCGATATTTTTTTCTTTTAAAATCGCTTTGATCACCGACTGCTGATCGGTAGAGTCAAGAATCGTGAAATTACGGTTCATCCCGATGCGGTCAATATCACGACGCAGGATTCGCACACACATACTGTGAAAGGTTGAGATCCAGATGTTCTCAGATGCCCCGCCCAGGATGTTTTCAATACGATCCCTCATCTCCCTCGCCGCTTTATTGGTAAAGGTAATCGCTAAAATATTGTAAGGATTGACGCCTTTTTCCACCATCAGATACGCAATCCGATGCGTGAGTACCCTTGTCTTCCCGGAGCCTGCCCCTGCCATGATCAGTAACGGACCTTCCGTCGCCTTCACAGCTTCTGCCTGCTCGGGATTCATTCCATTCAACAATCGATCAGTCAAAAATTGCATAATCTAAACACCACCATAACGAACGTATGTTCTATATTTGTATTTCTATTATATATCAATCAGGGAAGGACCTCCAGTTCGATCCTTATCCTTTCACTGCTTTTACTGTTTTTAAAGCTTCTTTCAGATTGTCATAGACAGCATTTCCAACAACGACAACATCTGAGACAGCAGCCATTTCCTTCGCCTGCTCCCGGGTTTTAATTCCCCCGCCATAGAATAAGGTCGTGTTTTCCAGTGAATCCCTTACCTCTTTTACCGTTTCAACATCTCCGTATGTACCACTGTACTCCAGATAAAAGATCGGCAGGTTGAACATTCTTTCTGCCATCATGGCATACGCTGCAGCGTCTTCACTTGAAATGTCTGTGTTCGCTTCCGTTACCTTCGCCGCCTTGCAGTCACGATTCAATATACAATATCCTTCTACAAGGATTTCGTCCCAATTCATGATTTCTCCATATTCCTTCACAGCCTGGTGATGCAGTCCCGTCACCCAGTTCAAGTTCTGACTGTTCATCACCATCGGAATGAAATACAAATCGAAGCCTGGAGTAATCGACTCCAAATTTGATACCTCCAGAATACAAGGAACCGTATACCGTCTCACTCGTGCCATCAAATCAAGAACCTTTTCAAGGGTTACACCGTCCGTTCCCCCTACGATGATCGCGTCTGTTCCTGATTCACATACCGCTTCTAAATCTTCATCATCTATTGTTTTATTCGGATCTAGTTTAAACACATGGCTCCACTTTTGGACATCATACATGCTCTGTTCCTCCATTCATACATCCATCTCACGTATTATATCATTTGTATGAAACTGTCGCATTACTAGTCTGATGTTAAGAATTACTATTCAACAAAAACAAAGACCGCTCGTCATAGACAGCGGCCCTTTTCTTATTTTTCTTCCTCATGTACACGATCCAACACCAATTGATAAGCATCATTTCCGTAGTTCAAGCAGCGCTTCACACGGGAAATCGTTGCCGTACTTGCACCTGTTTCGGTTTCAATCTTATGATAGGTCTTCCCGTCCTGAAGCATACGTGCGACTTCAAGGCGCTGGGCAAGTGATTGAATTTCGTTGATCGTACACAGATCATCAAAGAAACGATAACATTCTTCAAGATTTTGCAGGGAAAGAACAGCGTTGAATAACTGATCCAGCTCCTTGCCTCGTAGTTTATTTATTTGCATTAAAAAGACTCCTTTTTCCTTCTATTCTTGATAGGATACCGAACCCGTCAATCCAGGAGAGCTTGGAATGACGTTGATCCACGTCGAGCCCTTTCGCAGGCTAACAGGTTTATTCTTTTCATAAGGAAGGATCCGGCCATTCACATTCTTCCATTGAAGCTTCCGGAGCTTTCCTTCCTGTATCAAGTAAGCATTTCCACCCGATTTGAGGTCAATATCCCGGCGTCCTGCGTCATCGACGATCTTATGGGGAGCTTCCACGATGAAAAGATTTTCGATCAGGACGGGATCTTTCGACTTATAGTCGATGGTCTGCTCCCCATTTGAAAAGCGCTCGTATCTGCCTTCTTTTTCGTTAAAATCATATACAGCATTAAACAGGGGATTATGATTATATGAAATCATCACGGAATTGGCGGCTTCCCCATTAACCTTCCCTTTATCACTAAAATTCAGTGCATCAGGCGGCCGCTCCATATCAAATCCGTTCTTTTCCGCTCCCTCTTTGATATGTTCATATGTGATATAGGAATTATGAGGGGCTTTCCGGAAGCTTGCACGCTTGAATAGCGTCCCGTCATATTGGATTCCGTTAAGGTCATCGATAAAACCATTGGTCAGCATTTCTTTCGCCTCAGGGCTGTATCCGTGAGCGACATACAAGCTATCATACCCTTTTGCAAGCTCTATATAGTAATCTCTTGCACTTCGGACCGGGCCGATCTCTTTCGGCATCCTGCTTTGGAAAATGGCTAAGAAACGGGTGATATCACCCTCGGCCAACACTTCATACACAATATCCGCTTCCGACAGTCCGGATTGGGGTCTTGCCTTCGGATGGTTATTCACCATCACGGCGATCGCCCGGTTCATGGATTCTTCCTTTTCAGCCACCCCCGTTAAAGGAAACTGATTCATTTCTTCTGTATCTACGCCTGTCTCTTCTTTCACCACTGGAGTTGCGGCTTCTTTATCAGATTCTTTCTTTATCTCTTTATCTGAACTACATGCGACAAGTGCGAACGAGCTTAACGCAATAATCAAAGCTCTTTTCAGCATGTTTTTGACACCCCTATTTACTTTACTATTTTAACGCATTATTGTTGGAAAGAGTACCGTTTTCTTCATTACATCATAGATTCCCTTTTGTGTCATCCTTATATAAGGCAGATGAGTGGACTGAAGGAACAGCAATGTATAAATCGGATCCGAGAAGCGGTAGCCCCTCTCTTTTAACAAGCCTTTGAGTGTTTTTTCTTCCTCAATCAGCTCAGGCATATCCTTCTCTGATAGCAGTCCGCTTAATGGCAGTGGAATCTCGTGCAGGATTTCACCGTTCTCTGCAAGGACGATCCCACCACCGATTTCTTTCATCCTGTTGAAAGCTGCAATCATATCAGGCTTACTTTTACCAATCAGGATAATGTCCCCTGTATTGGAGTAAGACGACGCAAAGCCCATCACACCTTTAGAGAATCCTTTGATCATGGTGCTGATCCTCCACTTGCCGTTCCGGTCCAACAACATAAGGAACGATTGGTCATGATCCGAGTCAAGCAGTTCCTCTGATGGATTGATGGAAATGGAGTATGGCTTGGTGATGACATCGTTCACCATTTCGATCCCGAACGGCATGGAGAATTGGAGATCGTCATACCCCACTTCCCAATCAAGGGATAACGGGGTGAATCCGTTTGGTCCCCAATTGATTTCGGTGGGGTCTTCCATCTGTTCGCTGTTTTTACGGACCCAGATACCTTTGGAAAGCACGGAAACCGGAGTCGGATCATCCTTTGACCGGAGAAAATTAATGTTTGCGACCCTGCCTGTAGCGATCATCCCGTGCAAGTGGGTGATATTGTAATAATTGGCAACGTTGTAACTCGCCATATTATAGGCTTCGATTGGCGGTACGCCCTTGTCGATGGCCATTTTGATCATGAAATCCAGGATACCTTGCTCATAAAATCCCGGTGTCGATCCATCTGTGGTAAAAAGAAGGGAATCGTATGAATCGATGCCTTTTTCATTTAGCCCGTCTAACAGAGCCGGTAAATCCGGTCGGATCGATGAATGACGCAGTGTAACGGTCAACCCTTGAATCAGGCGCTTGTATACATCCTCACCTGTCATGGCTTCATGGTCGCCATCAATGCCTAATAGGCGGAGCTTGGCGATCGTCTTGTCAGAAGCCCCCGGAAGATGCCCTTCCACGATTTTTCCCATCCGTTTAGTTTCCTGCATCCAGTGAAGGATCAGGTCATCTCCTTCAAGGAGCCGCGGCCATGCGGTCAGTTCCCCGCCCTGCAGCACCGAATCATGTTCGAGCCACGATTTCACTTCCCCATTTGAGAACGTAACCTCTTCATCCACCATCTCGGTTTGGGAGTCAAAACGCGTCCACCAGTACATCGTGACCGGCATTTTGCTGAACTCCCTCAATAAAGTAAACGCTTTCTTTTTTTTCAATTGTAAAAACATCATCAGGTTATCATTGACGAATGTCGTTGTTCCGGTTTGGGATGCATACTTGGAAAAAGATTGGGGATTATAAAGCTGAAACGGGTGTACATGCGGTTCGATATATCCTGGAACGAGGTACTGTGACCCGCAGTCCATCACTTCGCATTGCTCAAGGTTTTCCGGGAGTTGATCACCAGTATAGACAATCCTGTCCCCGTAAATCCAAATATGTCCCTGCACCCATTTCTTTAACGTCGAGTGAAGGTATGTTGCATTTTTTAAAAGAAGACTGGGAGACAATTCTCCATTCAGTACTTGTACATGTTCTCTCAGTTGTTTGTTTTTCCATCTGTAGCGCTGTTCCAATGTGAACACTCCTCTAGTGGAATGGTATTAGTTTAAGTTTCAATTTATGTTAACATATTTTACTATTTAACGCATTAAAGGTTTACAACAATTATGTGAATTTTCGATTAAGGAGGAATTTACAAATGAAAGTATCATCAAACATCGGGATCATCAATGCCCTGATCCGCATCACCGTTGGATTTACCATTTTAGCGTGGAGTACATCAAAGCTTGCAAGACGTCCATGGAGAGACTCCTATCTTGTCATGGCGGTCATCGGCGCCATGAAAGTCGGAGAAGGGATCCTGCGTTATTGTCCTGTCACTGCCCTGTTTGAAAAAGCTGGAGATGGAGAAGGCAAGAACGGCGGCTTTGGAGGATTTAAAGCAAAGGATATGATGAACTTCAAAGACATGCTGAAATCCGACAAGTCCAGTCACAGTGAGCACCAACAAACAACCGAACACCACCAAGACCCGACGAACACCAAAAAAGAAGCCAACTTCAACCCAGAAGAACTCACCAACCAGGAAGTCCAGGAAGCATTGACGGGTTCTAAAGGGATGGACCTACAATCCTAGGGACTTTAAAGAAGCTTCGTCCTGATAAATCCCGTAACAACGGGGATCCTGTTGATCGGTTCCCTTCAAAATGGCAGGATTGCCGAGGTCCGTCCCTCTTTATAGGACATCCCTCGGCAATTTTTTTATCTATCTATTAGTAAAGGAGTTGTTTGTATTGTTCTGGGAATATTTAACCGATATGTCGTATGTTCTGTTTTCGTTGATCGGCGGCATCGTCGCCATTGCCTATGTGTATGTTCGTAAATCTAGGAAGAGACGTGTTCGATAGCTTTCTGACCGATATCTCTTCTATAGAACAAGCCTTTGCACTCTGCTTTAGCTAATTCTTCATAAACGGCGGTTTGCGCTTTTTCTACAGTGGGAGCAGTTGAAGCGACCAGTAGCACTCTTCCGCCATTTGAAACAAGGGTATGATGGTCATTGAATTCGGTTCCTGCATGATACACCAGCGTTTTATCGTCCATGGACTTTTCAAGCTCAGGCAGTGGGATCCCTTTCTCATAGGCACCTGGATACCCTTCTGCTGCCAGCACCACCCCAAGGACCGCGTCATCTGACCATTCCAAATCCACAGGCTTCCCTTCGATGATGTTCTTCACGACGAGACCGAAATCAGAAGCCAGACGCGGAAGTACTACCTGCGTTTCAGGATCTCCAAATCGTGCGTTGAATTCGATCACTTTCGGGCCCTCGCTTGTCAACATGAGCCCGGCATATAAAATTCCGGTAAAGGAACGATCCTCTTTCACCATCGCTTGAGCAGTCGGGTGGAGGACCGTGGAAATCGCTTCCTGCACCACCTCTTCCGAAATATGCGGAACCGGGGAATACGCACCCATACCGCCTGTATTCGGGCCTTGATCACCGTCATAGGTACGCTTATGATCCTGTGCGATCACCATCGGATATACCGACTCACCACTTACAAAAGCCATGAGTGAAAATTCTTCTCCAAACAAGCATTCTTCCACCACCACTTTCGAGGAGGCTTCCCCGAACTTCTCATCCAGAAGCATTTCTTCCAATGCACTGATGGCCTCTTCCTCTGTTTCCGCAACGACAACACCCTTACCTGCCGCAAGTCCATCTGCTTTCACGACAATCGGGGCACCGGCTTCCTTCACATATTCAATCGCTTTCTCCACGCTTGTGAACACTTCATACGCTGCCGTTGGGATATTGTACTTTTTCATTAATTCTTTCGAGAACGATTTGCTTCCTTCGATGATGGCCGCTTCTTTCGTCGGGCCGAAAATATGCAGGCCTTCTTCCTGGAAGCGGTTGACGATTCCATCAAGTAACGGATTCTCAGGGCCAACAAACGTATACGCTATGTCCTCTTTCTTGGCAAAATCAATCAGTTCACTCACGTCGGATTCAGTGTACGGGAGGTTTGTTGCAACGCTCTCAATCCCTGCATTACCGGGCGCACAGAACACTTCTGTCACACTTTCACTTTCCGCTAATTTCTTGCATATGGCATGCTCGCGGCCACCACGTCCGATGACTAATACTTTCATCTTGAAAAAGCCCCCTTTAAAGAAAACCTCTCCTGTCGTGCAGATAAGGAGAGGTTTATATGTGAAATGGATGTATTGAAAAGGATTCACACTGGACAAGAAATGGTATGAAGGTCCGTCCCTCAATTCTCTTCCCCTGAACCAGTTAAGAATCTTGAAAGTCCTTTAATCATAAGGTTTGTACAGTTTCTATCATAGCAGTATCGATCAAAACCCGAGGTCCGTCCCTCCTATTAATGTTTGAAGTGGCGGATTCCGGTCATGACCATGGTGATGCCGTATTGGTCTGCTTTTTTGATGGAGTCTTCGTCACGGATGGAGCCTCCGGGTTGGATGATGGCGGTGATGCCTGCTTTGGCGGCGGCTTCTACTGTGTCGTCCATCGGGAAGAATGCGTCAGATGCCATGGCGGCTCCTTTGGCTTTCACACCGGCTTGCTCGAGTGCGATGTTTGCAGCCCCTACACGATTCATCTGTCCCGCACCGACTCCAACTGTCATATGAGCATCTGTCACAACAATTGCGTTGGACTTCACATGCTTCACGACTTTCCAGCCGAGCTTCATAGCGTCCCACTCCGCTTCTGTCGGTTCACGTTTGGTCACGACTCGGAGATCTGCATCGTCAAGGGTGAACATGTCATCCGCTTGAACAAGCAACCCACCTTCAACGGTTGTTAACTTGCGCTCGATTTTGTTTGTGGTTTCAAATGGAACCGTCATTAATCGGATATTTTTCTTGCCGGAAAGGATTTCAAACGCTTCATCACTGAAAGCCGGCGCGATGACGATTTCCAGGAAGATTTCATGAAGCTGCTTCGCTGTTTCTTCATCTACGATACGATTCAACGCAACGATTCCTCCGAAGATGGAAGTGGAATCCGCTTCATAGGCTTTCGAAAACGCTTCGTGGATGGTCGAGCCAACCCCGACACCACACGGATTCATATGTTTCACTGCAACAGCCGCCGGTTCCGTGAACTCTTTTACAATTTGAAGGGCTGCATTGGCATCATTGATATTATTATAGGAAAGCTCTTTCCCGTGAAGCTGCCTTGCCATGGCCACTGAAAATTCAGAGCCGAGCGGTGCACGGTAAAATGAAGCTTGTTGATGAGGGTTTTCTCCATAACGGAGCGTCTGCTTTAATTCATACGTTCTTGTAAAACGTTCAGGATTCTCTTCACCTGAGACGTCTGTCATATATTCAGCAATGAATGAATCGTAGGCTGCCGTATGGCGGAATACCTTGGCGGCCAACTTGCGGCGTTTTTCCAGTGAGGGTTCACCGTGAAGCTTTAGTTCTGCAATGATTTCATCATAGTCCAACGCATCGACTACGACCGTCACATATTGATGATTTTTGGCAGCCGCACGAAGCATCGTCGGGCCGCCGATATCGATGTTCTCGATCGCTTCATCTACACCGACATTCGGCTTAGCGATCGTTTGCTGGAACGGATAAAGGTTGACACATACGAGGTCGATGCCTTCGATCCCCTGTTTCTCCATCTGCCTTAGGTGACTTTCTTCCCCGCGTTTAGCAAGTAGTCCACCGTGGATATTGGGATGAAGGGTTTTTACACGACCTTCCAAAATTTCCGGGAATCCTGTTACTTCTTCCACTCCCATGACTTCTATGTCATTTTCCAATAGGAGCTTCTTCGTGCCGCCAGTTGAAATGATTTCATACCCAAGTGTCTTTAATTCCTTTGCGAATTCGATGACACCACTTTTGTCTGAAACACTGATCAATGCTCTCTTTTTCAATGTCTGATCCTCCTCTGCCTGCTGTAACGCTGATATTATTTCATAATGTTCAAAACCAAGGTCCGTCCCTCATCACTTTACCACACTACCAAGATAAAGCAATCGTTCTTCCCCGCTTTAGTGACCGGTGGTAAGGAAGAGGTGGTTCAGGGTGGTTGGGTAGAGGTGATGTTCGACGTGCTGGATTTTGTCCTGCAGTGACTGCCTGGTTTCACCTGTTGTGACACGGACGATTTCCTGTGCGATGATTTCACCTGTATCCATTCCTGCGTCTACGAAATGAATCGTGACGCCTGTGACTTTCACTCCGCCTTCGATGGCTTGTCCGATGGCATCCTTCCCTGGAAAAGAAGGAAGGAGTGACGGATGGATATTGACGATCCTTCCACCGAAGCTTTCGAGAAGCGTTGGCCCGATCAATCTCATATATCCTGCCAGTACAATAAAATCAACCCCCAAATGAGCAAGCTCATTCAGGATTTCCTGTTCAAATGCCCGCTTGTTCTCATAGTCCTTTGCCCGAAAGACGAACGTCGGTATTCCTGCCGTTTGGGCGCGGTGTATGACAAACGCGCCCGGCTGGTCACATACAAGAAGCTTGATATTCGCCTTAAGGGTTCCACTTTGGACCGCATCTACCAAGCTTTGAAAATTACTTCCGCTTCCTGATGCAAAAATGGCAATCTGTCTCATGACTCGCCCCCGTTATTGACATGCTCACCCTTCATTTAACGAACGAAGTGCACCCCGGTTCCTTTCGTCACACGTCCAACGATAAAGGCGTCTTCACCCTGTTCGTTGAAAAATTGAAGGATGTCTTCCGCTTCATTTTCTTCAACTGCTAACACAAATCCAATCCCCATGTTGAAAATGTTGTACATTTCACTCCGCGGGATGTCCCCATAGTGCTCAAGAGCAGTGAAGATATCCGGAATATCCCAGCTGCCTTCTCTGATTTCAGCTCGCAATCCCTCCGGAAGCATACGCGGAATATTCTCAATGAAGCCTCCGCCGGTGATATGGGACATCCCCTTAATGGAGAACTGTTTCAGAGCCGCCAGTACCGGTTTTACGTAAATCTTCGTCGGTGCAAGCAATGCTTCTTCAAGTGTGGTCCCGATTTCCGGTAATGAGTCTTCCAAAGAAAACGACTGATCTTCGAAGAATACTTTTCGCACTAAAGAGTACCCATTACTGTGTATACCACTTGATCCCAGTCCAACTAACACATTTCCTTCAGAAATTTCCTCGCCTGTGATGATCTCTTTTTTCTCACATGCGCCTACAGCGAAGCCGGCGATATCATATTCATCATCTGAATACATGCCCGGCATCTCGGCAGTCTCCCCACCGATCAGCGCACAGCCCGCCATTTCACATCCGTCCGCAATACCCTTTACAATACCTTCTATCTTCTCCGGGAGAGCTTTCCCGGTCGCGATATAATCTAAGAAATACAGTGGTTCCGCTCCCTGAACGACAATGTCATTCACGCACATGGCCACACAATCGATCCCGATCGTATCGTGTTTGTCTGCCATGAAGGCAAGCTTCAGCTTCGTTCCGACCCCATCCGTACCTGATACAAGTACAGGCTCTTTTAAATTCAAGGAAGATAAATCGAACATTCCGCCGAAACTGCCCAACTGACCAAGAACGCCTTCACGGGCCGTCCGTTTCACATGCTTTTTGATCCGGTCGACGGATTCGTATCCCGCTTCGATATCTACTCCTGCCTGACGATACGCATTTGCCATCATGATTCCCCCTATTTCACTAACTCTTTTTCATGTGGATGAAGTGTATCCGGGTAGATTTCCGTTGGATACTTCCCTGTAAAGCAAGCCATGCATTGACCGCGGTTCTCTGATGAATCATCCCGTCCGATCGCTTTGATCACGCCATCCGGACTCAAGAACGTCAGTGAGTCCGCTCCGATGATCTGGCGCATTTCCTCCACTGAGTTGGAAGACGCGATCAGTTCTTCATGAGTGGATGTATCGATGCCGTAGAAGCAAGGGTTCTTGATCGGCGGTGAGCTGATGCACACGTGAACTTCCTTCGCTCCCGCTTCCTTCAGCATCGTCACGATCCGTTTCGACGTCGTTCCCCGTACGATGGAATCGTCCACCATGACGACACGCTTGCCTTCAACCACTCCCCTTACAGGAGAAAGCTTCATCTTCACACCCTGCTCGCGAAGGGATTGAGACGGCTGAATGAACGTACGCCCAACGTAACGATTCTTGATCAGTCCCATTTCATATGGGATTCCTGATTCTTCGGCGTAACCGATCGCACTAGAAATGCTGGAATCCGGTACCCCTGTTACGACATCCGCTTCAATCGGAGCCTCTTTCGCAAGTTCCATCCCCATCCGCTTTCTCGCGGAATGGACGTTGATCCCCTGGATATTGCTGTCCGGTCTTGAGAAGTATACGTATTCCATCGTACACATCGCATTCCCGCCTGAAAAACTAAACCGTTCTGAGGTCAATCCCTCATCATTGATGATCACAAGCTCCCCCGGCTCGATATCCCGTACGAATTCAGCCCCTACGATATCAAAGGCACATGTTTCTGACGCAACACAGTAAGCATCCCCAAGCTTACCGAGAGATAATGGGCGAAGACCGTGTGGATCAAGGGCCACCATCATCTCTGTTTCCGTCATGACGACAAATGCATAAGCACCCTTTAACATCGTCAGTGCGTTTTTCACGCGATCCTTCAAGTTGAAATAGCCGCTTCGCTTAATTAAGTGAGCCAGTACTTCTGTATCCGAGCTTGTTTGAAAAATACTCCCCTGTCCTTCAAGCTGATGCTTCAAGGCGTTCGCATTGACGAGATTCCCGTTATGAGCAAGAGCAAGACTGCCATTTTGTGAGTTAAAGAGAAGAGGCTGAACGTTCTCGTAGCCTCCGCCTCCTGCCGTCGCATAGCGCACATGACCGATGGCCGAATCCCCTTCAAGCTTCTCGATGGTGCCTTCCTGGAACACTTCCGTTACGAGGCCTTCCCCTTTTAAGCATCGTAACGTCTCCCCGTCAGAAACGACGATCCCTGTCCCCTCTTGTCCCCTATGCTGCAGACTATGAAGCCCGTAATACGTAATCTGTGCGGCATTGGGATGTCCCCATATCCCAAATACTCCACATTCTTCGTTTAAACCTTTGATTTCAGCAGGCATGGGATCGCTCCTTTCCAAGCTGATTCCAATTCTTCAACGGACGCTTCCAATAGTGCGCCCCCATTTTCCGATGACACCTTGATGGCTCCGTTATCTGCTACGTGTCCAACCACCTTCGCATCTGGTACAAGCTTCTCAAACCCTTCTTTGTTTTCAGGTTTGACTGAAACGATGAAACGTGACTGTGTTTCACTGAACAGATCCGCCACATTGTTCCCGCCAGAAAGCTGGACGTTTGCTCCCAATCCTTTTGTTCCAAAAGTCGACTCCGCAAGCGCAACAGCAAACCCGCCTTCAGCGATGTCATGGGCAGATACCACAAGACCTTTCTGAATCGCTTCTAACAGTTGCATTTGACGGCGAAGCTCGGTTTTCAAGTCGATTGCCGGTGCCTGACCGAAGATTTTTCCTTCTGTTAGCTTTTGCAGCTCGCTTCCACCGAACTCTTCACGTGTTTCACCGATGACATAAATGGAATCCCCGGCTTCCTTGAAGCTTTGAGTCGTAATATGGTCAACATCTTCAATGAGGCCTACCATCCCTACTACAGGTGTTGGATATACAGCCGTTCCCATTGATTCGTTATATAAGGAAACATTCCCGCCGATGACCGGTGTCGATAGCTCGCGACACGCTTCACTCATCCCGTCAACGGACTTCTCGATCTGCCAGAAGATTTCCGGTTTCTCCGGATTTCCGAAATTTAAGCAGTCGGTGATCGCAAGTGGGATCGCTCCCGAACAAACGATATTACGTGCTGCTTCTGCAACAGCGATCTTTCCTCCGACTTCCGGATCCAGGTAAAGGTAACGTGAATTACAGTCCGTTGTCATGGCAAGGGCTTTTCTCGTCCCGCGTACACGTACGACCGCCGCATCAGAACCCGGGCTCACAACCGTGCTCGTTCTTACCTGATGATCATATTGATCGTATACCCATTCTTTACTCGCGATCGTCGGCTGCTGTAACAACGCTTTAAGCGTCTCTTTATAATCTTCAACCTTTGGAGCAGGCGTTTCCATTGCCTGAAACTCTTTATAGTAAGCCGCTTCTTGGGATGGCTTGTGATAAATAGGTGCCTCTTCAGCTAGTGCATCGACCGGCACATCTGCCACGACTTCACCTTTGTGAAGAAGACGAAGGCGTTTATCGTCTGTTACTTTCCCAATGGAAACCGCTTCTAAGTCATATTTTGAAAAAAGATCGACGATTTCTTGCTCACGGCCTTTTTCCACGACGATCAGCATTCGCTCCTGTGATTCCGACAGCATCATTTCATAAGCCGTCATGCCTCTTTCACGCTGTGGTACAAGGTCAAGATCCATTTCGATTCCGGATCCTGCTTTACTTGCCATTTCAGCGGATGAGCTTGTAAGACCCGCAGCTCCCATGTCCTGAATTCCGACAAGGGCATCATTCTGAACAAGCTCCAGACACGCTTCAAGTAGTAATTTTTCCATGAATGGATCTCCCACTTGAACGGCCGGACGTTTCTCTTCCGATCCTTCATTTAATTCCTCGGATGCGAAGGTGGCTCCATGAATGCCGTCACGACCTGTTTTTGCCCCGACATACATGACGGTATTGCCGACACCATGAGCCTGGCCTTTTTTAATATCCTTATGATCGATCAACCCGACGCACATGGCGTTTACAAGGGGATTTCCTTCGTAAGAGGCATCAAATTGAACTTCCCCTCCGACAGTGGGGATCCCGATACAGTTCCCGTATCCTGCGATACCCGCTACGACTTCTTTAAATAGATACTGAACACGAGGAGAATCCAACTCTCCAAAGCGTAAAGAGTTGAGGAGTGCGACAGGTCTTGCCCCCATCGAGAATACGTCTCGTATAATACCCCCGACACCCGTTGCCGCTCCTTGATAAGGCTCGATGGCCGACGGATGATTATGACTCTCGATTTTGAACACCACTGCTTGATCATCGCCAATATCAACAATCCCAGCTCCTTCTCCAGGTCCTTGAAGAACGCGTTCACCTGTCGTTGGGAATTTCATCAGTACAGGCTTTGAATTTTTATAGCTGCAATGTTCTGACCACATAACAGAGAAAAGACCGGTCTCTGTGTAGTTCGGTGTTCTTCCGAGGATGTTTTCCACCATTGAAAATTCTTCGTCTGTTAAACCCATTTCACGATAAAGCTGCTCTTCTTTCACTTTTGTTGAAGTTGGTTCAAGCATTAACGACATGTTTTTCCCTCCAGTGTTTCACAATCGATTGAAATAGTTTCTTCCCGTCTTCACTACCTAGTAAAGTGTCCATGGCACGCTCAGGGTGAGGCATCATCCCAAGGACATTTCCTGCTTCATTTGTGATTCCTGCAATATTTTCAACGCTTCCGTTCGGATTTTCATCCGTATAGGTGAACACAATTTGATTGTTTACCCGTAAAGTGTTCATCGTCTCCTCGTCACAGAAGTAATTTCCTTCACCGTGGGCAATCGGAATTTGGATCACATCATTCTTTTCATAGCCATTCGTAAACATCGTCTCATTGTTCAGAACGGTTAACGGAACGGTTTTACAGATGAACTTCAAGCTCTCATTCCGGCGCATGGCCCCTGGAAGTAACCCCGTTTCCAGTAAAACCTGAAATCCGTTGCATACGCCAAGAACCGGCTTACCTTGCTCTGCCGCTTTTACGACCTCTTTCATGACGTTCGAGAAACGGGCAATCGCTCCTGAACGAAGGTAATCTCCGTACGAGAATCCCCCTGGTAAAAGGATCGCATCATAGTTTTCCAGATTATCAGCATCGTGCCAAACGTAATCCACTTCTTCACCGATTTCATCCTTGATGGCATGATACATATCGATGTCACAGTTAGAGCCTGGGAATACAATTACTGCAAACTTCATTGAGCGACACTCTCCTCGATTTCATATCGGTAATCCTCGATCACGGGGTTTGCAAGCAAACGATGACACATTTCTTCAACCGTCGCTTCCACGTTCTCAACAGTTTCTGGAAGAGTCAACTCCATATACTTTCCGACGCGTACATCTTCCACACTTTTAAATTCCATGGAATGCAGCGCCTGCTTCACAACACTTCCTTGAGGATCTAATACACTTTCTCTCAATGTGATATAAACCTTTACTTTGTACATAGTTTGTTTCCTCCTAAGCGTTCTAAAATGATTGAGTATACTTCTGTTAAACTTCCAATATCTCTTCTGAAAACATCCTTATCAAGCTTCTGATTCGTTTCGGCGTCCCACAGACGGCAAGTGTCCGGTGAGATTTCATCCCCTAATAGAATCGCTCCATCACGGTCTTTCCCAAACTCCAATTTGAAATCGACGAGAGTGACTCCCGCTTCTTTGAAAATCCCTTGAAGGACTTCATTCACACGGAGTGCCATCGTTCTGATCTCGGCACGTTCTTCCCGGGCAGCGATCTCCAGGAAATCAATGTGATCATCGGTGATCAGTGGATCTCCCAGATCATCGTCTTTATAGTAAAATTCGATGATCGGCTTTTGTAGGGGTGTCCCCTCTTCTTTCCCGAGCCGCTTTGACAAGCTTCCGGCAATCACATTCCGGACCACAACTTCAAGTGGAATGATGTTTACACGTTTGACCAGCTGCTCATCTTCTGAAATCTGTTTAATAAAATGACTCTGAATCCCTTTTTCAGCAAGCTTTGAAAATAGCAAACTCGAAATCTTATTATTTAAAACCCCTTTGCCATCGATATCCGCTTTCTTCTCCCCGTTAAAAGCAGTGGCAGAATTCTTATACTGAATCCAAACGACGTCTTCATCGTTCGTTTTGAAAATTTGTTTCGCTTTCCCCTCATATAAAAGCGTTCCTTTTTCCATGTAAAATCCCCCTGTTCGTTGAAAATTGCCAATCTTCAGTCTATATTTTCATAAAAAAAGGAAGGGATTCTGCTAAAAACCCCTGCCTTATTCATTTATCAGAAGGACTTACTCGACTAAGCCGCATCGTTCAAAGATTGTATCCACATGTTTCAAGTGATAGTTGTAATCGAAGCAGTCATCAATGTCAGCCGGCGACAGCTTGGACGTGATGGTTGCATCCTCTTCGATAAGAGAACGGAAGGCCACTTGCTTCTCCCATGCCTCCATCGCTTTTGGCTGAACCGTGTCATACGCCTCTTCACGGGTCATGCCTTTATCGATAAGGGCTAAAAGGACACGCTGCGAGTAGATCAAGCCAAGTGTGCGATCCATATTACGCTGCATATTCTCCGGGAAGACCGTCAAATTCTTGATGATGTTTCCGAAACGGTTCAGCATGTAATTAAGGGCGATCGTCGCATCCGGCAGAATCACACGCTCTGCGGAAGAATGAGAGATATCGCGCTCATGCCATAGAGGCACGTTCTCATACGCTGTCAGCATGTATCCTCTGATCACGCGGGCCATCCCCGTCATGTTCTCGGAACCGATCGGGTTACGCTTATGCGGCATCGCTGATGATCCCTTTTGACCCTTCGCGAAGAACTCTTCCACTTCACGTGTCTCACTCTTCTGCAATCCGCGGACCTCGACAGAAAACTTCTCGATGGACGTCGCAATCAGTGCAAGTGTCCCCATGTAATGAGCGTGGCGATCACGCTGCAATGTTTGGGTAGAAACAGGAGCCGGTGTGATACCAAGCTTTTCACACACATATGACTCAACAAATGGATCGATATTCGCATACGTTCCGACCGCTCCTGAAATCTTACCGAATTCCACTCCATCAGCAGCTGCTTTGAATCGTTCCACGTTACGCTTCATCTCTTCATACCACAGAGCAAGCTTCAGACCGAATGTAGTCGGCTCAGCATGAACACCGTGCGTACGTCCCATCATGACCGTATGCTTATGCTCGATTGCTTTGTTCTTTAAGATTTCGACGAAGCGTTCCAAATCTTTTAAAATAATCTCGTTCGCCTGCTTAAGTTGATACGAAAGGGCCGTATCCACAACGTCCGTTGAAGTCAGTCCGTAATGAACCCATTTTCTTTCTTCTCCAAGAGTTTCTGATACTGCTCTTGTGAAAGCTACAACGTCGTGACGTGTTTCTTCTTCAATTTCCTTGATGCGATCCACATTGAATCCTGCGTTCTTACGGATCTTCGCTACATCCTCTTTCGGAATGTCCCCGATCTCAGCCCATGCTTCACAAGCCAGGATTTCCACTTCAAGCCATGCTTGAAAACGATTTTCCTCTGTCCAAATTGCTCCCATTTCAGGGCGTGTATAACGTTCTATCATACCAGTCGTCCTCCGATCTTTTCTTGCACCTTCCAAATCCCAGCTTCGTTTATGTTCGACAATGTCTCTTCCATATCATTGGTTAATAACGTGACATGCCCCATTTTCCGCTTCGGCTTCGGTAGATCCTTGCCGTACAGATGGATAAACCAGTCCGGGTGCTTTGGAACAGCCTTCATAATAGGCTCGATATGCTCTCCTAATAGATTAACCATCACAGCGTTCTTTAATAAGGTCGGTTGGACAAGCGGCCAGTTGCAAACAGCCTTGACGTGCTGGGCAAATTGAGAGAAGTCACATGCTTCAATCGAGTAGTGACCGGAATTATGTGGCCTTGGAGCCAGCTCATTGATAAAGATGTCTCCATCTGCCGTCAGAAACATCTCAATCGCCAGCGTCCCGACAAGGTCAAGTGTCTCACTGATCCTCTTTGCCATCCTGATTGCTTTATCTGCTGTTTCTTTACTTACCCTCGCCGGCGCAATTGTTTCATGTAAAATGTTATCCACATGAATGTTTTCCACTACCGGGAAGTTCGTTTGCTGTCCATCGGGATTACGTGTCACGATCACGGATAACTCTTTTTCAAAAGGAATCCATTTCTCCAGCACACACGGACCATTCTCCAATAAAGCAGCGGCTTCATCTATCCCGCCTGCTTCCCGGATCACATACTGTCCTTTCCCGTCATAACCGCCCCTCGTCGTTTTCAAAACCACTGGATAGCCAAGCTTTTCTATATTATCATAGATGTCCTTCTGTTGTTTAATCACAGCATAAGGAGCGACTTCCACCCCTGCAAACGTAAGGGCTTCCTTTTCCATGATCCGGTCCTGAGTGATGCGGATCAATTCAGCCCCTTGTGGTAAGTAGGCACGCTCAGACAACCATTTCAGCGCTTCATAATCGATATTTTCAAATTCGTATGTAATCACATCGCACTCTTCAGCCAGTCTATATAGAGCATCATACTGGTCAAAGCCTGCCGTGATCACATAATCTGCCACCTGTGCACATGGTGAGTGCGGCGAAGGATCTAATACCGCCACCCGAAAGCCTCTTGCTTTCGCATCCAGTGCCATCATCCGGCCAAGCTGTCCGCCACCGATGATCCCGATTGTCTGTCCTGGTAAAATCGTCTTCTTATTCAAGGTCATCACTACTTTCCATCACTTTTTCCCGTAGCGCTTCCCGTCTGTTATCCAACCTGACGGCCAATTCTGTATCTTCAATCGAAAGGATTTGAGCAGCAAGGAGTCCTGCATTCGTAGCTCCCGCTTTCCCGATTGCCACCGTCGCAACCGGAATGCCACCGGGCATCTGAACGATCGACAACAGTGAATCCATTCCGTTCAATGCCTTCGATTGTACTGGTACCCCGATCACAGGCAATGTGGTCTTCGCAGCCACCATTCCCGGTAAATGGGCAGCTCCTCCTGCACCTGCTATGATCACTTTCACTCCGCGGTCTCTCGCACTTTCCGCAAACTCAAACATATAATCAGGTGTCCTGTGAGCCGATACAACACGTTTCTCAAACGGAATCTCAATCTCCTCCAATACCTCACACGCATGCTTCATTGTTTCCCAGTCTGATGTACTTCCCATGATCACTGAAATCATAATGGTGACAGGCACCTCCCGTAGTTTATTCCCTCTTCACAAAAATACCCAGATCAATTGTTCTCTACATTTGAGAGAAAGCAATTGATCTGGGTATTTTAAAGAGAATGGTCCCGTTTTATCCGATAGGGCCCATAAACGCACTCGTATCCAGACAGCTACTTTCCCTCATAGTCCGACCATTTACGGTAGTCAGGTAGAGACTCATGGGCCATATTCCCATTATTATATGAGGGCATTCGGTTTATTTGTCTCCATCATAACGTGATATTGAGACCCTGTCAACGAATAATCGAACGATAATAAAAGTCTGAAAATTATTGTTCGGATTTGAAGCGTTTACTATTCCATCTTCTTTCCTTCAAAGACAATTGTCTGTCTAATAGGGACATACTCTGTTTTAGTTCCTTCTTTCTGTTCTTCAAAAACAGGTTTTTCCATCCGCCTTACGGGCATATAACCCAATTCTTTCATACGATCCAGGCAGTCTGAAATGGTCTCGTTTTCCTGCACTTCAAATAATAATTTCTTTTTACTCATTCTTTTAATTTTCCTTTACGTATATTTCGCACCGCCTTCACCCAGAACCCTCCGTGAATCGCTTTCGGTTCATAGGCAATGATGAATGCTTTCGGGTCAAGCTCCTTAATTGTATCATACAGCTTCATCTCATACTTTCTCGGAGTCAGGATCTGCAGGGCCATCCGATTCCCCTCAAGACCATTCGCCTCCCAGTTCGTCACCCCGTATCCACGGGCACGAAGCTCATTCGGAAGGGCCTTATCATACTCCTTTGTGATCACATTCACCGTAATATACCCAAGAGCCAGCTTCTCCTCGATCTTCATTCCGACAATCACACCAAGACCATACCCGACCGCATACGCGATCAAATTCTGGATCTCATTCAAATTGTCCAGTACAAGCCCAAGGCCCACCACGTAAATCACTACTTCAAATGTACTTACAAAAGCAGCTATATATCGATAACCTTTTAACGTCAAAATCATCCTGATCGTAAAAAAGGACACATATACAACATTGATGATTAAGATGATCGCTACCATCACAAAGCTATTGTCTAACACCAAGATGCTCCTCTCTCCACTACTACCTGTAGTATGCTCAAATTAAGTATCTATTTTACTAGAAAAAATTCATAATATGAACCACTTCATGAAAAAATTTATGTGATTACTCTATGACAATTTCTAGAAAATCCGGGATCTTATTACGTGTGTATCCTGTTTTGGGCGGATTGAAACATGAGGTGGGTTGATTTTGGGATGGTGATGGGGGGTTTGGGTTTGGGTTTGGGATGGGTACGACGATTGTGAAATACTGAACAATATATATGATTTGGATTGTACGGTTGCCTAATTGGTAGATTCTCTTCAAGTAAGACGTCATTCTCTCATTATTTTATAACTAGCTTATTAATTTTCTTTGATTGAGCTATGTCATTCATATAAAAGTCTGCTATTTTCATTGAATGAAAGAGGTGAGCTAAAATAATTGCGTCTTTTCGGAGGGTGATTGCGTCATTTTAGGATTAATTGCGTCGTTTTTTTATTTATTGCGTCATTCCCACCCTTAATTGCGTTTTTTACCAAATAATGACTTTAATCAAACCAAAAAAAGAGCAACTCACTAAGAGCTACTCTTTTCACATTTGCCTGGCGACGTCCTACTCTCACAGGGGGAGCCCCCAACTACCATCGGCACTGAAGGCTCCGGCTAGTGTTGAGCGGCGAATCTCTTCGTCCGCTTCACTCGTTCAGATCCTCGTGTGGGGGCCACACTCCGGTCTTCTCTCCCTCGCGTCCTCGACCTTCTTGCTCCTCCCTACCCTCGCACTGCGGTCGAGGAGAAATCTAATGTTCTTCGAACAACAATCTAAACCAAAAAAAGAGTAACTCACTAAGAGCTACTCTTTTCCTATTTGCCTGGCGACGTCCTACTCTCACAGGGGGAGATCCCCCAACTACCATCGGCGCTGAAGAGCTTAACTTCCGTGTTCGGCATGGGAACGGGTGTGACCTCTTCGCCATTATCACCAGACGAATATTTCATTGAAGGATTGTTCCTTCAAAACTAGATAAAGGATTGATGTCAAGAAAGCCGAATATCGACCAATTGTTGTTCATATAAATATGACTCTTTGTGGTTAAGTCCTCGATCGATTAGTATCAGTCAACTCCACATGTCGCCATGCTTCCATCTCTGACCTATCTACCTAGTCATCTTCTAGGGATCTTACTCACATACGTGATGGGAAATCTCATCTCGAGGGGGGCTTCATGCTTAGATGCTTTCAGCACTTATCCCTTCCGCACATAGCTACCCAGCGATGCCTTTGGCAAGACAACTGGTACACCAGCGGTGCGTCCATCCCGGTCCTCTCGTACTAAGGACAGCTCCTCTCAAATTTCCTGCGCCCACGACGGATAGGGACCGAACTGTCTCACGACGTTCTGAACCCAGCTCGCGTACCGCTTTAATGGGCGAACAGCCCAACCCTTGGGACCGACTACAGCCCCAGGATGCGATGAGCCGACATCGAGGTGCCAAACCTCCCCGTCGATGTGGACTCTTGGGGGAGATAAGCCTGTTATCCCCGGGGTAGCTTTTATCCGTTGAGCGATGGCCCTTCCATGCGGAACCACCGGATCACTAAGCCCGACTTTCGTCCCTGCTCGACTTGTAGGTCTCGCAGTCAAGCTCCCTTGTGCCTTTACACTCTGCGAATGATTTCCAACCATTCTGAGGGAACCTTTGGGCGCCTCCGTTACTCTTTAGGAGGCGACCGCCCCAGTCAAACTGCCCACCTGACACTGTCTCCCACCCCGATAAGGGGCGCGGGTTAGAATTTCAATACAGCCAGGGTAGTATCCCACCGATGCCTCCACCGAAGCTGGCGCTCCGGTTTCCAAGGCTCCTACCTATCCTGTACAAGCTGTACCAAAATTCAATATCAGGCTACAGTAAAGCTCCACGGGGTCTTTCCGTCCTGTCGCGGGTAACCTGCATCTTCACAGGTACTATAATTTCACCGAGTCTCTCGTTGAGACAGTGCCCAGATCGTTACGCCTTTCGTGCGGGTCGGAACTTACCCGACAAGGAATTTCGCTACCTTAGGACCGTTATAGTTACGGCCGCCGTTTACTGGGGCTTCGATTCGCACCTTCGCTTGCGCTAAGCACTCCTCTTAACCTTCCAGCACCGGGCAGGCGTCAGCCCCTATACTTCGCCTTACGGCTTCGCAGAGACCTGTGTTTTTGCTAAACAGTCGCCTGGGCCTATTCACTGCGGCTCTCTCGGGCTTGCACCCTACCAGAGCACCCCTTCTCCCGAAGTTACGGGGTCATTTTGCCGAGTTCCTTAACGAGAGTTCTCTCGCTCACCTTAGGATTCTCTCCTCGCCTACCTGTGTCGGTTTGCGGTACGGGCACCTTTTTCCTCGCTAGAGGCTTTTCTTGGCAGTGTGGAATCAGGAACTTCGC